>JBAXBF010000060.1:0-13797 GCA_037142095.1 Chloroflexota bacterium | reverse complement strand
GCGCCCATTTTACCTTTGATAGCATGATGAAGAAAGATCGTAACATATAATTTTTTCATCTCCTTAATAAATTGGATTAGAATGTATCGTTGTAAAGCCAATTCTAACACGATTTGCTTTTTTTATCCGGTCATCCGAATAAACGAATTATTTTTATCAATGACAACTGATGCTTTTTTTATGTTACAATTTTATTAATGAGATAGGATTGTTGGTTAAAACCGTACAAACAATTAAATTTATGAGGAATCTTTATGAGAACAAAAGCCATATTGATTACAGGTGCTGCTGGTGAAGTAGGGTTGGCTTTGATAGATCGCCTAATCGTAAAACAGCCCATAAAATTAGTAACTTTGGATATAAAAAATCTTCCTATGGATATTGAAACGAAAGTCACTCATGTTTGTGGTGATATTCTTGATAAGGCATTATTAGATCGTTTAATTAGTGAATATGAATTTGTTGAAATCTACCACTTAGCTGCGTTACTTTCTACTCGAGCTGAGTTTTCCCCAGACGCTGCTCATAGTGTCAATGTAGCAGGAACAATGCAAATGTTACATATGGCAGCTCAACAATCTGAATGGCGACATGAACCAGTACGGTTTATCTTTCCAAGTTCAATAGCGGCATTTGGACTTCCTGATCTTGAAACAAAAGCAAGATATGCTCGTATTCGAGAGTGGGAATGGAATTATCCTCGCACGATGTATGGATGTAATAAATTATATTGTGAAATGTTAGGTAATTATTTTAGCGATCATTATCGTCAGTTAGCTGTTCAACAACCAGTAAAATTGGATTTTCGAGCTGTGCGTTTTCCGGGTTTAATCAGTGCATTTACAGTGCCTTCTGGCGGAACAAGCGATTACGGACCTGAAATGTTGCATGCTGCTGCTCAGAAGAAACCCTATGCTTGTTTTGTGCGCGAAGATGTGCGGATACCTTTTATGGCGATGCCGGATGCGATCAAAGCACTGATTTCGCTTGCCATGGCACCTCGAAAATCGTTAACACGCCATGAATATAATGTGACCAGTTTTAGTCTATCCGCGCAAGAATTTCGGGATTGGGTGATTCGTTATTTTCCTGATGCACAGATTACCTTCGATCCAGATATTAAGCGTCAAGCAATCGTAGATTCATGGCCAGCAGATCTAGATGATAGTGCCGCCCGGCGTGATTGGGGATGGCAGACGGACTACACTGTTGAACGAGCATTTGGTGAATATCTCGTTCCAAATATTCGGGAGAGATATGCGAAAATGCTTAGGTGAGAATCTTATTTGATGAAGGGCTTTGAGTGATCTTCAGTTGTACACGTGATAGAATTTCATTCATCATGTTAGAAGTTAATAATCCTGTGGCTGTATTTCGGTGACTGGGGTGATATGAGGCTATCACTGTGTATGATTTAATATTATATTCTACTCCATGAAAAAAATTGGGATAGGATATACTTTTTGAGTCTTGGATAGTTTTTATTGTGTTTTCATAAGCTATTTTCCCAAGGGCTAAGATTACTAATAAATTTTCAAGAACATTTATCTCTTCCTGCAAGTATTTCCTGCAGTTTATAATTTCATCTGGAAGAGGCTTATTTTCTGGCGGTACACACCGAATGATATTAGAGATGTAAGTATCAAAGAGTTGGAGACCATCTTCCTTGTTCTTCGATAAGGACTGGGATGCGAAGCCCGCCTGGTATAATGCTTCAAATAGAAAGTTGCCAGAATTGTCTCCGGTAAACATTCGCCCAGTACGGTTTGCTCCATGTGCTGCTGGAGCTAATCCCACAATGAGAAGTCTTGCTTTTGATTCTCCCCACCCAGGAACAGGTTTCCCCCAATAAATTTCGTCTCGATAAGCGCGCCGTTTTTGAGCTGCAACTTGTTGTCGATAAATTACCAAACGAGGGCATTTTTCGCATATCATGATGTCTGTATTGATATTGTCTAGCATTGATTCTACCTTGTCAGAGTTGTCAATAATGAAAGGGTTTCAGATTTTCCACCGTGTCCATTTTCGCCACCAGGTCCGACACACGAAGGGCAACCATCGGAACATTCACATGTTTTTAATAATTCTAAAGCGTTTTCCATCAGTTCATTATGGACTTGGAATAATTGGTGGCTGAATCCAATCCCTCCAGGCGCCTGATCATATATGACTATAGTGGGGTCACCGCTCAATTGCTGGGATTGGATGTCTGCGTGGACCCCAATATCATTTAAATCACACATGAGGAATAATGGCGCAAGGTGTGCCATAGTATATGAAAGTCCTGCGAGACCGCTGCGCATTCGAACTGAAACTTCTACCTTTTGATGGCATTTAGAACAAAGGGTTATAAGGTTAGAGAGATCATTAGCTTCTTGAATGTCAGAAAAAAGACGAAAGGGTATTTTATGATGCACATGATGGGCTTGTGTTATTTCAGGTTTACCACATAATTGGCATCGATACATATCTCTAGTCCGTGCGAGGTTTCGTTGAGTATCCCAATTGGATCCATAGTAATTGGGTTTTCCAAGCCAAACCCCTTCTTCTTCTAATTGTCCTATAGTTTGTTGAGAGATGGTTATCCAATACGCTGTAGTTTGTAGAGTTATTGAAGGAAGATTAAGAGGTATCTCATCGATAACTTCATTAAATTGCCAGAGAATTCGCCGAAAACTTACAATTTTGGTCGTAACAAGAATTTCCCCTAACATGATCTCTGCTCCTAACACTGGTTTATGTTCCAGAACCTGAATTAATTGAACGGTCGTTTCTTTTAATGGTTCTGTATAGTAATCTTCTTGGATAGGATGCAAAAGAGCAAGTTTTTTGTCTAAATCAAGTGTATCAACAAGAAAGGGATTTGCTTCATGGAGATAAACGGCTCCAGGGTGTACCATCCATAGGGCACTATTTCGATCCAATTCACCGATCGTAGTCCCTTCTTCTGTTTGTAACAATATACGTTCTTGGGTTGCACTTCTTATAGACATGTTCTCAGCAGGGTTGAATTGACTCTTCCAAAAATATTTATTACTAGAATGGTTAATGATGCCGGATGATTGAAGGTATTCCAATATATCTTTTATGGAATCCCAATGCATGTTACCAAAAGAGGATCCGTCTTCGAATGGTAATTCAAATAATGCACATTGAAGGTGATTTATCAAAATCGCTAAATGATTCGGGTTGACAAGAGCCTTTTCTGGGGATTTTTCGAAAATATATTCAGGGTGATGAGCGAGAAATTGGTCTAAAGGGCTGGATGTTGTTATGAGTATTGCTAAAGATTCGTTTTCTCCACGGCCTGCTCGCCCAGCTTGTTGGCGTGTGGCTGTGATAGTACCGGGATACCCTGCTATTAATACAGCTTCCATACCTCCGATGTCTATTCCTAATTCGAGTGCATTTGTTGTGATTACGAGGCTTACATTGCCAGATCGAATTCCGTTTTCAATTTCTCTTCTATGCTTCGGAAGATACCCACTACGATATCCTCTTATATGTTTATTATCGGTATCAAACTCATAGGATGATATTGCGACTTTTTCCTTAAATAATTTCAACATCATCTCAATCATGTGTCTTGATCGCCCAAATAAAATAGTTTGGACTTTTTGTGCCAATAAATATTCAGCAAATCGTAAAGTTTCCTGGGTTAAACTAGCGCGTAATCCCAGTTCTTGATTGATGATAGGGGGATTATAGATAATAAAATGTTTCTTTCCACGAGAAGATCCATCTTTATCGACAAGGGTAACATTATCTTCGATCAGATGTTCGGCAAGTTCAATCGGGTTGGCTATTGTGGCAGATGTAAGGATGAAAATAGGATTGCTTCGATAAAAATGGGCAATTCTTTTAAGTCTCCGGATTACATTTGCAACGTGTGAACCAAATACACCACGATATATATGTGCTTCATCCAAAATTATGAAACGTAATCTGGAAAAGAAGTTAGCCCAACGTGCATGATAAGGTAAAATACCGATATGGAGCATATCTGGGTTTGTAAATATGATTCTTGCTCGATTACGAATTTGTGATCGTGATCTTCCTGTCGTATCTCCATCGTAAATTGATGCGACAAGATTATTTGAAATTCCCTTATCAAAATTTTGAAGATATTTCTGAAGAATTGACATCTGATCTTGTGCAAGAGCCTTGGTAGGGAAAATATAGAGAGCACATGCGGAAATATCATTACAAAGGTGATTTAAGACGGGCAAATTATAACAAAGTGATTTACCACTGGCTGTACCTGTAACGACTATTATATTTTTTCCATTTTGTAAATATTCCCATGCTTCATTTTGATGCGAATAAAGGGAGTATATATGATTATCTGTTAGTGCTTGTGTTAAGCATGGATTTAATTTATCTGGCAATGCTCGAACATCGGCTGTGCATGAAGGTATTGTCTTCCAAGCACAGATATTACCGGAGATTTTATCATCAGAATGCCATTGTTCTAATACTGATTGAATGGAAACCATAGTACAATGCTATCATTGAGAAGAAGGTTTTTCAAGAGCAAAATTGTAAAATATGATTTGCTTTTTTATTGATATAATCATATAATGTTGTTAGTAGCGTGGTAGTAATCTATTTTTCAAGTAATCTACTTCTGGCTAAATTATTGTAATGAGCAGAATATAGTAATGAATCAAAGTCGAGAAGTTTTAGAAAATTTGACCGAGATACAAATAGCTGGGCAGTTAGTTAAACTTATTAATGTTTATAAAAGTGTTCCCATCTCTTTTGATGCTAGAATAAAAAGTATAAGTTTTGATGCCGTCTTACTAAAAGTCCATAAATATCAAGCATTTTGTATGCAGCAATCAAAATATACTTATATTGATAGTAATATGCTGCCCAAGGTAGTGAAAGGATATGTCGTTAATTTAGATGTAGATAAGAACTTAGCAGTCCTTACCGATTTATCTTATATCGAAGGCAGAATTGGTGATAGAGAATTGATACGAGTAGAACCAAAGGGAAGTGTTAATGTTTTATTGATAAATGGCATTAAATCAAATGGTGACCTCGTGAATATCTCATTGCGTGGGATTGGCATTTTTCTTGACCAGGGTTCTTTTACACCCAAAGCATTTGGAGAAGAACAGAGGATATTGTTAAATTTTCAAATGCCGAATTCTGATCAAAAAATCAATATAATCGGAGTTGTTAAAAATGTAAGTTTGGATAAAGCAATGAAACGATACCGGATAGGAATTCAAATATATCCGGATCAGAATACAGAATTGGAAATTTCCAGATACGTTGCTCATAGACAAGCTGAAATATTACGTGAAATAAAAATGCTGTTGGGGATAGGATGAGTAATGGACAAATATAATCATCAGCTAATTCTTTCTACATTTGCAGAAAAAATGGATCAGATAGAAAAGGTTAGTTTAATAACAATATATAAAAATATACCTTTTAGCTTCGATGCTTTTATATTGAATTCAGATAAGGATATTGTACTTTTTAAGGTACATAAATATCAATTAGCAGCATCTATTTTGGTGAAAGATATATATATTCAATGCGATCTCTTTGAGGAACATATTAAGGCTAAAGTCGTAAAGATGAATCCCGTAAAATTGACTATCGGATTAACGGACTTTGCTTATTCTGGTGATTTAAGACGCAGATCATCCATAAGGGTGGAACCTGATACATCATTAATCGCATATTTACAGATTCAAGATACTTCTGTCGTTGCGGAAATTGTGGATATTTCGGTAAATGGACTTACAGTTTATATAGATCCATTGTATCTATTTTCCCCGGAGATAACACCCGGAAAACTATCTTCAAAATTTGAGGTCCGTTTAAAGCTACCTGGTGAAGAAATTCAATCTGTACACGCAAAGTGTGCAATGCGAGATGTGAGAAAAGAAAATTTAAGCGGTAGATACCGAATTGGGCTTCAATTATATCCAGATAAAGTTATTAAGGAAGTTTTAGATCGTTATGTTTCATCACAACAATCGAGAGTACTACAGGAGATAAAAATGCTTTATGAACGATCTCTGGCTGGAGGAGAAAATAGATAAAAATAGAAGAACGCTTTTTATAACGTTCTTTGCTTAGCTGTCTAAATTATTTTGTGATAAACACGGTGATTTTTATAAAACTTTACACCTATATTCTCAAGGTCATGTCGCATCGTTTGGGCTGTTTCGGCTACTTGGGTTAATTCTCCATGTCGGAATTGTGGAAATTCACGTAATGTATTTTCCATTTCTGAATACATGAGGGCATTACCACCATGTCCTTGAAACTCCGGTAAAATCCCTATCCCGTTAAACGAGATCCAATCAGTGTGGCGTAATTCTAACATCAAGTCAGCAATTCCTATTGGGTTAATTATATTATATGGAAGAAATAGATTCCCATTTATACGCTGCATTGCTGCGGAAATATCATGGAAACCAAATAAGAAACCAATAATTTCATCTTTGTGAGAAATAATTTTAATTAATTTGGGATGGGCAATAACTAAAATGTTATCAACAACAAAAGAAATTTCACGTTCTGTAAGAGGATAATATTCCCAATTGTTTATGAATGCTTTGTTATAAGCTTGCCCAATACGACCAGCCCAAGAAAGCAGCTCTTTTTTGTCTTTAAATCGTTTGACTTGGAGATTTCCTCGTTTTTCTACGCGGTTGGCTATGCTATGTATACGTTCTGGAAATTTAAATTTATCTATCCCGGCATAAGAAGAAACAAAATCAACCTTCTTCTCAAATCCTAAAGCTTCGATCAAATGCGAATAATATTCATAGTTGTAAACCATCATATTCATCATTTGCCGATGTTCAAAACCTTCTATCTGAATACCATAACCATCTAAAGGCCCAAAACCTTTTTGTCCGACAATTGTGTCAAGATCTCGTTGTTTTGCCCAGTCAAATGCTCTTTCGAATAAAGCATTTGCTATTTCTTGGTTATTATCTGCATCAAATAAATAAAAATTCGCCTCGCGAACATTATGATAAATATTGTAAGGTTTATTCTCCATCACAGCGATTCGACCAACATCTACATCATCTTGCGTGGCAATAAAAAAATCAGCCTCGGAGTGTTCATAAAAGGGATGTTTTTGACGATTTAACATTAAGGCAACGTCATTTTTAAAGGGTGGTACCCATTGTGGACAAGTTTCGTAAAGCTTGTAGTGTATGTCGATAAATCGGTTTGCTTGCGATTTGTTATTTGTATCGATTTGAGTGACGTTAATCATAGCAATTCCTAACGTTAATTATCAGTTAAAATATGTTTATTAACATAGAAACTTTATTTTGATGAAGGAGTCAATGCCTTAAACGGTGTTCGAGCTGGTTTGAATCCTCCTCCGCAAGGACCGGATGCGGGGCAGGGTAATAGCCAATAAGATCCTTGTTCAGCTTCTGCAACCCAGCCATCATAAGTTTCAACCATGCCTGGAGTATTTTCGGATACGATATGAGTTTGCCAATATACATAGCCGGTTGCACATTTTGGACCACCAGAAATTGTGAACACATCCCCAGGATTTAACATTCCTACAACATCCGTATTTTTGCCTGGTTCAAAGTGAATCCATTGTCCAAGAGGAGGAAATGGGTTAACATAAACCTTATATCCGATTTGCAATTGAGAAGCAGGGGCATCCGAACAAGGAAACCAAACCAAAGACACACTTGTTGGGGCAACACTGGTTGATATTGATTGGGGTGTTGGGGTAGAGATTGCGCTTGCTTGTCCCTCACATGGTACGTTCTCATTTCCGGAAATGCGCCAGTGATCCCCTGTGATGTTCGGTGGTGATAACGTCATCCATCTACAAAGAAGAGCATTCCCTTGATAAGAAGTTTTCAAGAAAACTTTTCTAATACCTTGTGTTGCTGCCTGTGAATCTGGTGACTGTTCTACTTTCAATATTTCCCATCCCATTAATGCTGAAGGAGTGGTTGGTATATTATTAACAATTGTAGCTAAAAAATCATAGAAACTCATCTGATTTGCGTAATCTGTGGTTAACCAAGTAGTTTTTAATACATCATATCCCTCACGTCTGTATGTGGAGAGTGCAGCAAAAACCGAATCTTCAAGTGTACTAGGAAATTCTTGCTTTACAATTGGATTAGATGTTTCCATTGGTTTTGTTTGCGTAGGTATAGGAGATGGGGTAATACTCGGTACAACTTCAATATTACAAGCTGTTATGAATAACAGAGAGGTAATGAAAATCAAATGGAAGAATTTATATAAAAATTGGTTCATATTTATTTCGGGAAACTTATGTAGTCGGGGCGAGAGGATTCGAACCTCCGACCTCTTCAACCCCATTGAAGCGCGCTAGCCGGACTGCGCCACGCCCCGATTACAGAATGTAATTATAGCCTAACTTCCTCAATCTGACAACCCTAATTTATATTTTTATTATTGTTTTATTGTCTCCTAAAAAGTGTAATCTTACATTCGTGTTATAATAATTTATTAATCGGCAATTTATATTTGAAAAAACCCGGGTACAATGATGAAACTCATCGACAATATTCTAGGTAATAATTTACGATTCTTGATTATATCAATCATATTAATTTGCATGATCTTACCTTCAGGAAGTAGCGAAGCCTCAATACGAAGATCATTTGGAAAGCTGAGTTCCGTAGAACGAAATTTTGCGCGCGAACGCGCTTTAGAAATAATTGATAGACTCCAGCCCTCAGAAAAAGTGGGACAATTAATGTTGGTTACTTTTAAGGGGAAAGAAGCAGGTAGTGAAAGCCAAATCTTTAATCTAATTACGGAATACCATATTGGGGGTATAGTGCTTTTATCTAGCAACGATAATTTTATCGGTCCTGATGATACTCCCCGTTCAGCTTGGAACTTAATTCGTGAGTTACAAGTCGATGAGTGGAAAGGTTCGCAATCGGATGTGACGGATTCATTAGGAAATAAAATTTTTACACCAGAATATATTCCTCTTTTCATTGGTATAAATCAAGAAGGAGATGGAGCCCCTTTTAGTCAGATAATTAATGGTTTAACTCCATTACCAAATCAAATGGCAATTGGTGCGACCTGGAAACCAGAATTGGCGCAAAGTATCGGCAATATTTTAGGACTGGAGTTATCTAGGCTTGGTGTGAATATGTTTTTTGGACCATCTTTAGATATTCTGGAAAATCCAAATCCGTCCGCATCTGGTGACTTAGGCATTCGTACATTTGGAGGAGATCCTTTTTGGGTTGGTGAGATGGCAAAAGCCTATATCTCGGGCATCCATCAAGGAAGTAATAGTAAAATTGCGGTAGTTGCTAAATATTTTCCAGGACGTGGAGGTTCAGATCGCCTTCCTGAGGAAGAGGTTGCTACAATTAGAAAATCCCTTGACCAACTTAATCAAATCGAACTTGCCCCGTTTTTTGCAGTTACAGGAAATGCTCCAAACCTAGAAGCAACTACGGATGCACTTATTGTTTCTCATATTCGTTATAAAGGTTTTCAGGGAAATATCCGTACATCTACTCGTCCAATTAGTTTTGACCCACAGACTTTAAATCAATTAATGAGTTTACAATCTCTGTCCAATTGGAGACTAAAGAGAGGGGTTTTAGTCAGTGATGATTTGGGAAATCAAGCAGTAAGACGATTCTATGATCCAACAATGGAAGTTTTTAATGCGAAGCTTGTAGCACGAGACGCACTTCTTGCGGGAAATGATCTATTATATCTTGGGAATTTTATTGCTAGTGGAGATACTGATTCATTTTCGACTATTACGCAGACACTGAGTTTTTTTGAACAAAAATACAAGGAAGATAAAGCCTTTGCACAGCGAGTGGATGAGGCATTACTGCGCATATTAACCCTAAAATATAATCTTTATCCGGAGTTTAATTTAGATCGTGTTGTATCTCCTATCGGTACGATAGGGGAAATTGGAAAGGGTGCCCAGGTTATTTTTGAAGTAGCTCAAAAATCTGCAACGTTAATTGATCCATTACCATCAGAACTAGATGTTTCTCTACCTAATCCACCCCAAATCAATGATCGAATTGTCTTTATTGTGGATAATTATATGGTTAGACAGTGTTTAAAGTGTCCAGATCAACCACTAATGGCAGTAAATATGTTACAGGAAGCTGTTCAGAGGTTGTATGGTCAATCGCCGGGAGGTCTGATCCGCCGGCAAAACTTGATTTCATTTCCTTCTTCGAAATTAAAAGGAATGTTAGACAAAGAGAGGACAGCTACCAATCTTGAGTATTATTTACGTCAAGCAGATTGGATTGTCCTAACAATGTTAGATGTAAAAGCCGACCGTCCAGATTCACAAGCCATTCTCCGTTTATTGAAAGAGCGACCAGATTTATTAAAAAACAAGAAAATTATTGTCTTCTCTTTTAACGCTCCATATTATTTAGATGCGACGGACATATCGAAAATTACTGCATATTATGGATTGTATAGTAAAGGCCCTCAATTTATTGAGGTTGCAGCTAGGTTACTTTTTAATGAGTTACGTCCAATTGTAGGTGTTTCTCCTGTGTCTATCCAGGGAATAGGGTATGATCTTATATCAATTATTTCTCCAGATCCTAAACAAACCATTTCAATTACTTTGGATCCTTCTGAAATAATAGGCAGGGAGGCAGGTGGTAATAAGTTTGGTGTTGGGGATTTAGTTTCTGTGCGAACCGGGATTATTATGGACTATAATGGTCATTATGTCCCAGATAATACACCAGTCCATTTTATTTTAAGTAGTACAGGGGAAAAAGCCTCGGTTTTAGAGGAAATTGTTGCTCCTACAACAAGTGGAGTTGCAAAAGCTACTTTTGCCGTTAAATCTTCTGGAACTTTAGAGATTAGCGCTCGATCAGAAATGGCAACACAATCTGACGCAGTAAGAATCGAAGTACCTGGAGAGAATATTCCAACCCAAACTCAACCTCCTCCAACAGTTACGATATCCCCTAGCATAACACCAACAATGGTTTTCCCGACACCTACCCCAATTCCAATACCACAAAATAAACAACCGGATAAAAATATTGTTGATTGGTTATTAGCCGTGGCTATATGTACAATGGTTAGCTGGTTCGTTTACAGGTTAGAATTACGGAAATGGAAAATCCGTTGGAGCTTTCGATCTGGTTTAATGACTTTCTTATTTGGAACGTTATTTTATACATATTTAATGCTAGAATTACCGGGTGGAGACTGGCTTTTACATCATTACAATCACTTAGCAACACTGATAATGACATTGTCGGGAAATTTAATTGGTTGGTTATTATCGAAGGGTTGGCAGATGATTACTGAACGAGCGTAACAATTAGACTGATGAATAGCATTATCAGAGATATAAGAGCTATACTTCTTTCAGTATGAAGGGATACTAAGTCAACTAAAGTTGGTTCGGGTAAAGAAGATATCGAACGTGTGGTTGGATTCCAATCTCCCAATAAAGCAGAACGAAATTCTGCTACGTTTTGAGGTCGTTCATCAGGATGTAGATTCATAGCTGATAAAATAGCACGTTCTGTCCGTGGGCTGATGATTGGATTAATTTCTCGTGGGTTGGGTAAACTACCTGGATTTAAAAAGCGATCACGTGCCTCAATTGGTGGGCGGTTTGTTAATAAGTGATATAAAGTTGCTCCGAAGGCATATACATCACTGCGAATGTCGGTATGCTCACTATCTCCGCCATATTGTTCAAGTGGAGTGTAGATTGCAGTTCCTCTTCCCTGTAATATGGTTATAGTTACTTCATCGGATGCAAGTAATTTAACCAGCCCAAAATCAACTAACTTAATTAAACCACTTGGCATCAATTTTACATTGCTGGGTTTAATATCACGATGAAGGATAGAAGGTTCCTGGCAATGAAGATATATTAAAGCATCAGCCAATTGATTTGCCCAACTCAAAACTTCACGTTCAAGTAAGAACCGATGATTCTGTTTGGCTTCCATCATAATAGTACGTAAATCTTTGCCTGGTATAAAATCCATGACAAGATAATCTCTTCCTTGTTCGGAAAAAAAATCGGATACCTTAGGTAGATTTGGGTGATCTAATCGCGCCAAAACAACAGCTTCGCGTTGAAACTGTTCTTTTGCTTGGTTAAGCAAATTCTCTGGTAAGCCAAGATCGTGCTGGACTTCTTTTATGGCACATGATCTTCCTTCAAGACGGAGATCATCTGCTAAATAAACGCTTCCAGCGCCACCTTGACCGATGATTCGGCTGATCTTGTAACGATCGCGCAAAACATGACCTGCGCGTAATGGTGCCGGCATCTTTTTCTCCTCCTAATACTCTGACCCAATAAGAAAATGGGTACTTAATAATTATACCTTAGTAATCTATTCTGTAAAAATGGGGTTGAAAGGAATGCATCCTAAAGTTATAATTTAGTGTATGAAGTCTAACATAAAAGATTTTCCCATGCTCGTCGGGCAAGATGGTTCTCAAGATGGACAACGATGGATATTACGAAAAGTGTTAATACTTGGGCGTGGTGAAGATTGTGATGTTATTATTCCTAATCAACAGGTTTCTCGCCATCATGCTATTCTTAAACTCACACCCCAAGGAGTATTATTAGAAGACTTGGGGAGTAAAAATGGAACTCATTGTAATGGTGAACAAGTAATTGAACCGAGAATAATGAAAGAAGAAGATGTTATCCAGATCGCATTAGCCCAAAAATTTATCTTAGTTAGTTCTGATGCAACTATACCGTTAACTGAAAAAGATAAGATATTGGATATATTGTCATTAGAAGAAGTTATACCTAGGTTGCGTATAGATGAACGTTCAAGGCGTGTTTGGGTTCGGGGTAATGAGGTCATCCCTTCCCTTTCTTTACTACAATTTAATCTTTTGAATGCATTATACCAACAAGAAGGGAGAGTTGCTTCAAGATCGGAAGTTATAACATCTGTGTGGGGTGAAGATGGAGCAATTGGAGTTACTGAGCAAGCCTTAGATGCTTTAGTTCGTCGTTTAAGAGATCGACTGGCAGAGTTTGATTCCAAACATGAGTATATCATAACGATAAGAGGACATGGAATTCGTCTAGAAATTTGAAATATCATTGATGTGTGATATTTAATCTATAAGCTTTATACCAGATAACATCTCAATAATTGAGATAATAGCCGAGTTATCCGCATTTCCTAGCCCCATTTGGACCATTGCATCAAAGAATTGTGCATGGATAGCTGCGCTTGGTAATGCAATGCCATATTGGTGTGCAGTTTCTAAAATGATAGCCATATCTTTTGCCTGCATCGACGCTTTAAATCCTGGTGAACGGTTTCCAGAAAAAAGCCGAGGTGGTTTTTGATCTAAAGTCCAACATTGAGCCGCTCCACCTTTGATTGCTTGAATAACTTTTTCTGGATCGGCTCCAGCTTTTTTAGCAAAAATGAGTAATTCACCCATTGCGACCATTTGAGCTGCAACCATAATTTGATTAGCTGCCTTGGCAATTTGCCCACAACCCGATTCGCCGATATGAGTTATTGTTTTTCCCATAGCAAGCAGAACTGGCATAACTTTATCTAAAGCATCAGCAGGACCTCCGACCATAACAGTAAGCGTACCATTTTGCGCACCAACTTGTCCTCCACTTACTGGGGCATCTAAGCATGATACCCCTTTAAGTTTAAGTTTTTCAGATATCGTTCTTGCCGCAGAAGGTTTAATCGTCGAATTATCTATATAGATAAGTCCTTCATATGCACCCTCAGAAATTCCTTTTGGTCCAAAAAC
>JBAXBF010000059.1:0-13937 GCA_037142095.1 Chloroflexota bacterium | reverse complement strand
CGCAGCAGAAATGGGCAGATCTGGGTGGATACACCTGCAATGCCGACATTCTGAAGTCTGAGAAGTTCTTAGCCAATACGCCCTACAACAAGGCATTTAGCGAGTCGATGTTGAAGGTCAAAGACTTCTGGAACATTCCAGTATATGTAGAACTGCTGAATGTTGCCAAAGTAGCCTTACACAAGTTTGTTGTGGGTGGAGAAGGGACTGCTAAGGAAGCGATGGATGCCATTGCTGAAGGACAGGATCCGATCCTCAAGGACGGCGGTTATCAGAAAGAAGGCGCTGCTCCTGCGGCAGAGAAACCTGCTGAGGCGAAGCCCGCCGCCAGTGGTCAGACATACTATGAAGTGAACGCCCTCATCAACCTGCCTTACTTCATCGATCACCGTCTGGGATTGGAGTATGCTGGGAAAGTGTTGAATTCCACCGCCAAGTACGTTGGTCCAGTGGATTATGACATGACCGCCATGACCAATGCCTTCGAACAGGCGATTGCCGAAAAACCGGCTGGCATCAACGTCGTTGGTTTTGATCCAGCCCTGAAACCCGCTATCGATAAATCGATAGAATCGGGCATTCCCGTAGTGACCCTCGACGCCGAAGTGTACGGCTCCAAGCGCTACACCTTCCTGGGTACTGGTAACTATAACGCCGGACGCGTTGGCGCCAAGACATTGGCTGAAGCCATCGGCGGCAAAGGTAAAATTGCCCTCATTACCAAGGTTGGACAGTCCAACCTCGAAGAACGCATCCAGGGTTACAAGGATGAGTTCGCCGCTAATTTCAAGGACATCGAAGTTGCTCAAATCATCGATGACCAATCCGATTCCGCCAAGGCAGCCGACGGTTTGAAAGCCGTCATTCAGCGCATCCCCGATTTAGCGGGTGTGGGCTGTGTGGAAGCTGCCGGTGGTGTTGGTGCTGCCACGGCTGTTAAGGAACTCGACACGGTTGGAAAAGTCAAGATCGTCTCCATGGACCGCGATGACGGAACCTTGAAGTTTATCGAAGACGGCACGATCTATGCCTCTGTCGCACAGAAGAGCGCATTGATGACCTTCTACGGTACGCTCTTAATGCATGGTTATGTCAATAACCCGGTACCGATTGTTACCGACAACAAAGCCGCCAATATCATCCCGCTGCCTGAAAGTGTGGACACGGGTGTGGTTGTCATCAATAAAGACAATGCCAAGTACTTCTATCATACCGAAAATCCTTACGACTTTAGTAAGAACGAAATGACTCCTGCCACCCCGGAAGAGACTTACGTCGAAGTTCTGGCGCTCGTCAACTTGCCTTACTTCATTGATCACCGCCTAGGCATCGAATTTGCCGGTAAAGAATTAGGTGTCAAGACCAAATTCGTCGGACCGGTGGATTATGACATGACCGCCATGATCAATACCTTCGAACAGGTCATCGCCGAGAAACCGGCGGGCATCCTGGTTGTTGGCTTTGATCCAGCCTTGAAACCTTCCATCGATAAAGCCATCGAAGCGGGTATCCCGGTCGTTACTCTGGACGCCGAAGTGTACGGTTCCAAGCGTTACACCTTCCTGGGAACCGGTAACGTCAACGCTGGACATGCTGGCGCGAAGAAACTCGCCGAAGCTATTGGTGGAAAAGGCAAGGTAGCCCTCATTACCAAGGTTGGACAGTCCAACCTCGAAGAACGCATCCAGGGTTACAAGGATGAGTTCGCCGCTAACTACAAGGATATCGAAGTTGTCCAGATTATCGATGACCAGTCCGATTCCGCCAAGGCAGCCGACGGTTTGAAAGCCGTTTTGCAGCGCATCCCCGATTTAGCGGGTGTGGGTTGTGTGGAAGCCGCCGGTGGAGTTGGCGCAGCCACGGCTGTCAAGGAACTCGACCTGGTTGGTAAAGTCAATATCGTCTCCATGGACCGCGATGACAACACTTTGAAGTTCATCGAAGACGGTACGATCTTCGCCTCTGTAGCACAGAAGACCGCTTTGATGTCCTACCTGGGCACCAAGTTCCTGTACTACTACAACCATGCTCCAGTGCCGGTCGTGCCTGATAACAAGACCGCTGGCATTATCCCGCTGCCTGAGAGCGTAGACACGGGTACGATCATTATCACCAAAGACAACGCCAATTTCTTCTATCACAAGTAGTCTCTGGTTAAACATTATGTTGAGGAGGGCACTGCCCTCCTCAACCCTTCTTTGTGTATTTATTTCCTGGTTTTTTCTGATGGCGGGTTATCCCTTTTAACCTGGCATGAGGAAAGTCAAGGAGATAAAGTTTAAATTGGAGGAAAGATGGCACTCTGGGATCCTTTAACCGATGCGGAGCGGGCAGACTTCCGTAAATTATTCGATAAACGTCTTGAAAAAGTGGCTGCCAAAACGGCTGATGTATTTTCATTCAAGGAAACAAAACAGCCACCCTTCATTGTTAATAGCGCCCTGTATTGGCTGTTCGGTCTGGATATGGACATCTTTCCGGATGATTACTGCGTCGATCCGGCGGTGATGACCCAATTCCAAGAACGCACCTATTATGATCAGATTAAAGAAATCGATGATGATTTTGTTCCTTACCTGATGCCCTGGTTAGGCACGGTCGTGGCTGCCTCCGCGCTGGGATGCCAGATCGAATTTATCCCGAAACAAGACCCGGCTGCCAATCCAAAATTTTATCCCATTCAGTCTGCGGAAGATGTCAAGAAATTGGAGCTTCCAGATCCCGAAAAAGACGGTCTGATGCCCAGAACACTGGAATTTCTGAAATACATGAAAACCCACAGTTTCCTGCCGGTCGGGATCACTGATTTTCAGGGACCTTTGACGACCGCCAATCAGATGATGGGTTACGATAAACTGATCTATTTAATGTACGATCATCCCAAACTGATGCACGAACTAATGGATAAAGTAACCGAGACTTTGATCATGTGGGTCAAAAAACAGAAAGAAGTGATCGGAGAACCGTTGAATTTCTGCATCAGTGACCAGCAGGTATATATGGGTCAAAATGCCGGCGTCTGGTTCTCTGATGACGACGCAGTCTTAATGTCAGTGAATACGTATAAGGAATTTGTTGCTCCCTATAATGCCCGCATCCTGAGCGCTTTCGGCGGTGGTGTCGTCCATTATTGCGGCAATGCCACGCGCCATGTTGACACTTTCTTGAATATGAAAGGCCTGTTGGGTTTGAACATTTATAACCTGTATAATATTCCTTCTGTGGTAAAACTCAAGCAGCAAGTTGAAAATAAACTTGTGCTCTTTGTATGCGATTTTACCCCTGTTGATTATCAGGACTATTTTAATGAACTTCTTTCAAGCCTTACACCCCAGGGTATGGTGATTTGCTCCCAGTATTCGCCGGTAGTGGGATTGTTAAAAGGTGGAAAATATGATGCCATCCGTCGTCCGTTGAAGGAAGGTCGCCGCCAGGTATATGAATATTTGCGCGATGCAATTGGAAAAAAGGAGATCCGCAAATGAATGCTCGAGAAAGGGTTTTGACAGCCCTGAACCATAAAGAACCTGACCATGTTCCTTTCGATATGGGGGGTACGGTTGTAACTGGGATCCAGGCTAAAGCATACCGCCGTCTGCGTGATTATCTGGGATTGCCAAAGAAAGATGTCGTTATCGTCGATATGCTTCAACAACTGGCGCAGGTGGATGATGATGTGATGGACTTGATGGGCGTAGATATGCGCAATGTCTCCCCGCGCTCGACAGCCAGCTTTAAGATTGAACTCAAAGAAACTGACGACGGTCGGTATACTTATTTCTATGATGAATACCAAATCGGTTGGCGGATGCCCAAAGAGGGCGGGATGTACTATGACATGTTTGACCACCCGCTGAGCGGGGAAATTAGCGACGATGACGTCGAATGTTTCCAATTACCGGATCCGTTGGATCCCTCGCGTTTTGCCGGTTTGATAGCAGCAGCTCATCACGTGCAGGATGTGGAGAAGCGCGCCTTGGTTGTTGGCAATATCTCGGCGGGCATCTTTGAACTCTACACTTGGACGCACGGCTATAAAGATGCGTATGCTGATTGGGCTGGTAACCCATCTCTGGCGAAGAAACTGCTCCAAAAGTTCATGGATTTGCAGCTTACGTATTGGGAGAAGATGTTCGAAACGATGCAAGGCATTGAGATTGATGTCGTCCAAATGGCGGATGACCTGGCAGGTCAAAACAGCCTGCTCATCTCTCCCATTTCTTACCGGAAGATTCTCAAGCCATTCCACAAAGAGATGTTCGATTATATCCATGCCAAAAGCCATGCTAAGATTTTCTTCCATTCCTGCGGTGCGGTGCGCACGATCATTCCTGATTTAATCGAGGTTGGCGTGGATATCCTCAATCCGGTGCAAGTCAGTGCAACCAATATGGATTCTGCCGAGTTGAAACGTGAATACGGAAAAGACATGAGCTTCTGGGGCGGCGGTGTAGATACCCAGAATGCCTTCGACGAACGCCATTCGCCTGATGAGGTGCGGGCTGATGTGCGCCGGCGCCTCAATGATTTAATGCCCGGCGGCGGTTTTGTCTTTAATACCGTCCATAATATCCAGGGGAACGTTCCCCCTGAAAATATCATGGCGATGTGGGAGACGGTGCAGGAATACGGCAAATATTAACCTGCTTAACGACCCGCTGATTTAGATATCCATTCTCACCTCATCCGACGATTCAATCGGGTGAGGTGAAGTATTATTTGTTGAGAATTTGCGCTCATTCATGGGGTATAATATAACCAATAAAAAAAACAAGTTGAGTGTTTCTATTCATCAGTAGAGAGTGTGCCGGCTCATCACACTCCATGAACCGCTGTACGAAAAAGAGACTCAAACATCGCCTGCTTTAAATTCAGAAGGGGCGCGTTGGCAAGCTTTATTCGATGGTGACGTTTAGGCTTACTGTGTCGATGGAATCTTAATGAAAACTTCGAAGTTACCCACGCTGCAAAGCATCACTTTTAAGTTGCTGGTCAAGCGCCAGTTGAACTTCTCATTTCTTGGGATTCTGGTTGTCGCGCCTGCTACTAATATAGGCAGACAGAGCCTGATTATAGCACAATGGCGCGATACCGTTTTTCTTGGTGGTTTAGGTTCAGACTATAGCTCATATCTTAGAGGAATTGGTTGTCAGGTAATCGCGGAACTGGCAAATCTATGGTATTGATTCGATGATTCAAAATATTAATTCTTCCATCAGACAAGAATATTTGGTACAATTATTATACGGATATTTGGGATGCTTTGGCTTAAAAATATGATCATCATCCAATGCCCTGAGGTTATTTTAAAGACTAAATTATGAAACGTTTTCTGCTTGGAACTTCGTCGTATATCACCGGACAAAAAGAATTTGACTCTTACCTGAGCGATGCTGAGCAGCACTTCCGCAAAATGTTTGAGAATCATAGCGCGATCATGCTGCTGATCGAACCAGGATTGGGTAGGATTTTAGACGCCAATGCTGCGGCTGTCCGATTTTATGGTTACCCGGTGGAAAAACTTCTATCCATGTCGATCGACGATATCAATACGCTGGATAGTGTGCAGCAAGCCCTGGAAAGAACAAAAGCGCTGAATGGCGACCAGAATCACTTTATGTTTTCACATAGACTGGCTGGCGGGGAACTTCGGGTGATCGAAACTTATTCCAACCCGGTTATGGTTAGAGGGCAGACAGTCCTGTTTTCCATCATTCATGATATCACCGAACGGATGCAGGCTGAGGAGGCGCTGAAAGATAGTAACAGGCGTTTCGACCAGCTTGCCGAGCAGAGTCGCACCATCACCTGGGAGCTTGATGCGCATGGGATGTACACCTATACCAGTCATGTTGTTAAAACGGTGCTGGGCTTCCAGCCTGAAGAAATTGTAGGCAAGCTGAATTTCTACGACTTTCATCCTGAAGGCAACCTCGAGGCATTCAAGGATGCGGTGTTCGATGCATTTAAACGAAAAGAGCCGTTTCTGGATTTTGAGAACCAGGCTCTAACAAAAGATGGATGGACGATCTGGATGTCAACCAACGGTATGCCAGTTCTGGATGCCAACGGTGATTTGTTGGGCTATCGCGGATCCAGTACTGATATCACAGCACACAAACAGGTGGAAGAAGAATTGGAGCAGATCAATGACCAATTAGAGCAGCAAACGGCTTTTGCGAACCAGATGGCAGCAGAAGCGGAAATGGCGAATCTGGCAAAAAGCGAGTTCCTGGCAAACATGAGCCATGAAATCCGTACTCCCATGAATGGCGTTATCGGTATGACTGGGCTGCTTCTTGACACTGCTTTGAATGATGAACAGCGTCATTATGCCGAACTGATTCATGCCAGTGGTGAGAGTCTCTTGGCGCTGATTAATGATATTCTCGATTTTTCAAAGATTGAAGCCGGTAAACTGGAATTTGAGATCCTGGACTTTGATTTGCTCAGCCTTTTGGATGATTTTGCCGACACAATTGCCATCCGCGCCTATCAAAAAGGATTGGAGCTGTTGTGTGCCACTGATCTCAATGTGCCGGCTTTATTAAAAGGTGACCCAGGTCGTCTGCGCCAGATTCTGACCAACCTGGTCGGTAACGCCATCAAATTTACCCAGCAGGGAGATGTTACATTGCGTGTTTCCTGTTTGTCTCAAACAGAAGATGAAGTTGTGTTGCGATTCTCGGTGCGCGACACCGGTATTGGCATCCCGCCCAGCAAGGTCGGGTTGCTCTTCAACAAGTTCAGCCAGGTAGATGCTTCGACCACCCGCCAATACGGCGGCTCTGGGCTGGGTCTTGCTATCTCGAAGCAGTTGGTGGAATTGATGGGCGGAAAAATCGGTGTGGAGAGCGAAGTGGGTAAGGGAACTGAATTTTGGTTTAGCATCCGTTTTATGCGTCAACCTGTAGACAATTTAAATCCAATGCCTGTCTTTGCAAATCTGGAAGGTGTCCACATCTTGGTGGTGGATGATAATGCTACCAACCGCGAGATCCTGAACGTCCGCTTAACATCTTGGGGTATGCATCCTGTGGAAGTGGGAGATGGTGTGACCGCTCTACAGGTATTGGCGCAGGCGCGGAAGCAGGGCGATCCTTTCCAAATGGCAATTTTGGATATGCAAATGCCAGGTATGGACGGAGCAACGCTTGGATGGACGATCAAGAACGATGAAAATTTGAGCGCGATCCACCTGATCATGTTATCCTCCTTGGGAGATCAAGGTGGATTGCGCCGTTTCGCGGAGCTAGGTTTTGCAGGTTATCTGAACAAACCCTTGCGCCATATGGATCTATTCAAGCTTCTATCCACTGTGCTTGCCAGCCGCGATTTACCGGCTGAAAAACACCTGCCTATGCAATCTGAAAAGATCCCTGAAGCCCATCATGTGCCTATTGATTCTGGAAAGCGAATTCTGTTGGTCGAGGACAATATCATCAACCAGAAAGTGGCGTTGGGTATTCTCAAGAAACTCGGGTTGCGAGCGGATGCCGCAGCCGATGGTATCGAAGCGCTCAAAGCCCTGGAGAACCTGCCCTATGATCTGGTACTGATGGATGTGCAGATGCCGGAGATGGATGGGCTGGAAGCTACTCACCACATTCGCGATCCCCAATCGGCGGTTCTTGATCATAACGTTCCTATCATTGCCATGACCGCCCACGCTTTGCATGGCGACCGAGAGCGTTGTATAAACGCAGGAATGAGTGACTATATCTCAAAACCGGTTGAGGCACAGGCGTTAATGGAGATTTTAGAGCGCTGGCTGCCAGACAAGGCTGAAGAAAACCAGTCCGCAGGAAAGGCTGCCATTGGGGATTCTCTCGAAAAAAGGAGTAATGAGCCTTTGCCCATTCAGAGTATCAACCAGCCGTCGGTCTTTGACCGCGGAGCCTTTATCCAACGTCTGATGGGTGACGAAGAACTGGCAACAACCATCATTGCAGTCTTTCTAGACGATATTCCCCTTCAAATTCAGGCGCTGAAAGATTATCTGGATGGCGGTGATACCGTTGGCGCTGTACGTCAGGCGCATACCATCAAGGGGGCAGCCGCCAATATCAGCGCCGAAGCGCTGAGTGCGGTGGCTTTTGAGATTGAAAAGAATGGAAAGATGGGTGACCAATCTGTGCTAACAGCCAAATTAAAGATGCTGGAAGGGTTGCCCAATCTTGAAGCGGAATTTGAGCGTTTGAGGCACGCGTTTTAGAGGAGATTATTTGCATGAAGATTTTGATCGCCGATGATGACTTGACCGCTCGCACGATACTGACGGGTATCCTGAAAAAATGGGATTATGAAGTTGTGGCAGCTCAAGATGGATTGGCAGCCTGGGAGATTATGGAGCAACCGGACTGCCCCCTCCTGATTATTTTGGATTGGATGATGCCGGGATTGGATGGACTGGAACTCATCCGCCGATTGCGCGCCAAGTTTTCCTGGCAGCCGCCCTATATTATTTTACTCACCAGTAAAAATGAAAAAGGTGATATCCTTTCAGGTCTCGAAACCGGCGCCAATGACTATATTAAAAAACCTTTTGATTCTGAGGAATTATATGCCAGAATCCGGGTTGGTCAGCGAACAATTGACCTGCAAACCAGCCTCTATGAATCCCAGCAAAACCTGGCACATCTGGCAGCCCACGATCCTCTCACTGGCATCCTTAACCGGCGTGCCATCCTTGAACAGTTATCGAAAGAATTAGCCCGTATCCAGAGATTGGGTGGTCGCGATCAGGATGATGATGGGCTAAGTGTCGGCTTTTTTGACATTGACCATTTTAAACACATCAATGATCATTATAGTCACCAGGTTGGGGATGAGGTTTTACGTGGTTTGGTGGAGATTCTGAGCAGTCAAATGCGGGCTTATGATTCATTCGGTCGCTTGGGCGGGGATGAATTTCTTGTGATTGCGCCGGGATTGGATGTCTCAAAACGTAAAAATTTCTTTGAAAGATTGAAAACGACCATTGCTTCATCTGGGATCAAAACCAGTGCCGGAGATTTGTCTGTAACAGTGAGTATGGGTGTCACCCATGTGAGTCCAGAAAACAATATAGATCAAGTACTGGATAGCGCCGACACAACTATGTACCGCGCAAAACGGGATGGTGGAAATAGCATCGTCTATACAGAATAAGGGGGAAAATAGGGGATATTTTATCTATCAAAACCACCTTGTCCACTATTCAAGGCGGTGCTATAATTTACTTGTTTGCCCCAATAGCTCAATGGACAGAGCGAGGCTCTCCTAAGGCCGAGATCTGGGTTCGATTCCCGGTTGGGGCGCTCATTCTTAGCCCCCCCTCTATATAAGGTATCATGATCCGGATTCTCTACCTCACTCCTGAAGGAAAAATTGAAACCCAATTGACATCCGAACAGATTTCATCCGCCATGCACACGGAACAAGGTATGCTTTGGATTGACATCATGGATGAACCCATCGATTCTTGCGAAGATATTCTACGCGAGAAATGCGGCTTTCATCCCCTGGCTGTTTCGGATGCTTTGCAGACAATCCATGTTCCCAAAGTGGATGACTGGGATTGGTTTATCTACCTGGTTTTACACGGCATCTCGTTGTTAAATTCGGAAGACAATGAAATTACCTCAAAAGAATTAGATATTTTTATCGGCAAGAATTTCATCGTTACTTATGAGGAATTTCCTCTTTCCGAAGTGGAAATCGTTTGGAAGTTATGCCAGCAGGATGAGCGTTATCTCAAGCGCGGGTCAGCCTATATCCTCTATCGTCTCGCGGATGAGTTGATTGACGATTATACGCAAGCCATCGATTCAATCGAGGATACCATCGAGAATATAGAGGACGCGATTTTCAACGATCCCCAGCCGGAAACGCTGCAGCAGATTTTCACCATCAAGCGTACCCTGTTGCATCTGCGCCGCATCATTACACCCCAACGCGATGTCCTTAATAAGTTCGCCCGTGATGAATATACGGTTATCGATGCCCAATACCGCGTTTTTTTCCGCGATGTTTACGATCATCTTGTGCGTCTCACAGATGTCAATGACTCGATGCGTGAATTGGTGGGGGAGGCGTTGAATAGTTACCTTTCGGTGGTCAATAACCGCCTCAATGACATCATGAAAGTCCTTACCATTATCACGACCTTGTTCATGCCGCTCTCTTTCCTGACCGGCTTCTTCGGTATGAATTTTTTCCAACCGGTCGTTAATCTGGAGTCCTGGACAGGCATGACTGCCTTTATCATCATTTTGGCTGTTATGGCATTGGTGCCCATCAGTATGTTTTTATGGATCAAAAGACAGCATTGGATGTAAACAACACCGCAAATTTGCAAGCGGTGCGTTTTTTCCTATTGGATTTTGATGGCACTTTTTGTCTGGGTGAACATCTTATCGAAGGGGCATTGCGTTTTATCGAAGTGCTTCGCTCGCAAGGCAAAGACTTTCTCTTCGTGACAAATAATTCATCCAAACATCCCTGGCAGTATGCGCACAAGATCACCCACTTAGGGCTTCCAATCGACGCAGGAAAGGTTTTCACTTCTGGTGAAGGGACGGCGCGTTATCTGGCGGCGCGTTATAAGCCTAAGCTGCTCCGCCTTTATCTTGTAGGTACGCCCGCGTTAGAGGAGCAGTTTAAGCAGCATGGCTTCAAGTTGGTAAAAGCACAGCCACAGGTTGTCGTGCTTGGTTTTGATACCACCCTGACTTACGAGAAACTGAGTATCCTATGCACTTGGGTGTCTAACGGATTACCCTACTTTGCCACTCACCCGGATATAAACTGTCCGACCGAGGATGGATTCATCCCCGATATTGGCGCCATGATCGCTTTCGTGAAAACCTCCACTGGACGCGATCCGGATGCGATCATCGGCAAACCCAACCGTCTGATGGTGGAGATGATCTCGCAAAAATTCAATCGACCCTTCTCTGATCTTGCCATAATTGGCGACCGGCTTTATACGGATATCGCTTTAGGACAGGCGTGCGGCATTCCGAGCGTCCTGGTTCTGAGTGGCGAGACGCGCCGTGCTGACCTGGCGTCGTCGCCTTACCAACCGACCTGGGTCTTTAATCACCTGGGTGAGTTGGCGGAGATCCTTGCATCAACTTTCTGATAAATGGCATTTGATCCTTCGTTTCTTGCTTAAATAGTGATATAATTTTTCCCGCGTCTAAACACGGCTCAATCAAAGGATATTCGATTTGAGTTTATTCCTTTGGCGGCTTATCCCGGTTTTTCGTGCCTGTTTTCAGGCGAATAATTTATCTCTCAGCTATGGAATATCTCATTATAAAAATCGTTATTTTTTTAAATATTATTTGTTAACAAGGTAAAACGTTTATGAAAACAAAAACCACATCTTCTCAATCACATTCTTTTATGTTCGGTATTATCCTCTGTTTGATTTTACTTGTTCTCGGGGTTCTGAGTTATCAAGCCTGGGAAAAAACAACTGGCTTAATTCTGATCAGTGCCTCTTTAGGTGGCGCAGTGAGCTGGATCATTGGATGGTGGTTCTTCCGCCGCACAATATTCAATGCGCTTGATCCTCTCCAGAAAAGCGAACAAACCCTGGCGGAGAAAGACACGGGTATTCTTCTGGATGGTTTGAATGCAATGGCGCAGGGAGATTTAACCCGCAAACTCACTTTTCAAACACAAATTTTGGAAGAGTCTTCCATTCCAGAAACCGATTTGCTGGTGAAGGGATTTAATGCTATCGCCCAAAACTTAGCGGAAAGCGTCTCTGCTTTTAATACGATCACGGATGAACCCTGCCGCCGTTTGTGTTATGTCGGCTCTGATTCGTATATGGAAGGTATTGCCTGTGGGGAAGCCATGGGAGAGACGTTGGGTGGGAACGGTGAAGTTTTGATTATCGTAGCTAATCTTGAATCAACGGCTCATATCTTACGCCGCAAGGGATTTGAAAGCCGCCTGAGAGAAAAATATTCTGGGGTTCGAGTTGTTGAGGTGCTTGAAAATCATGCCCTTGTGGACAAGACCATTCAAGTTACACAGGCTGCCTTGGGACGCTTTCCTTCCTTAAAGGGGATTTATGTAACAGATGGAGGCACTCCTTTTGCTGCTGCGCGTGTCATTGTAGAGATGGGGAAAACAGGAAAGGTTGCTGTAATAGGTCATGATCTGGTGGATGAGACCATGAAATATGTGCAGCAAGGAGTCATCACCGCAACTTTCGATCAGGTTCCATATAAGCAGGGCTATGATCCTGTTATTCACGTTTTCAACCACCTGGTTACAGGCTGGATACCGGTTAACCCCCGTCTCGTTATCCAAAGCCAAAAAGTCACCCGTCAAAATATGGATCTATTTTGGCGTTCTGGGCAAGGGTTGGTCAAAACAGATGAAAGCATGCTTGCCAAACCTGCCAAAGCTTCCCCAAGACCCCTCAGGATTGCTGTTCTGGGACGTTCAGAGAGTATCTTCTGGGAACCGGTGAGAGCCGGTGTGCTGGCAGCCGCTGAAAAGTTGAAACCTTTGAATGCAACAGTCGAATGGATTATTCCCGAAAAGCACAGCCAAACGGGGGACTACAGCGCAGCCTATTATGGCTCCATAATGGAAGACCTGGTTAATAAGAAATATGACGCCATCGTTACCGGCATTTTCGAGCAAGGGTATATTCCTTATATCAACCGGGCGGTTGAAAAAGGTGTTCCGGTAACCGTGTATAACAGTGAGCCGAACAGTTTGCGCGGTTTGATGACAACCGTCAACCAACGTGCGAAGATGTTGAATAATGTCAGTCAGGAATTAAATCAATCCGTTGAAAACATGCGCCAGGCAGCCAATAACATTGCCTTTGAGGTGCAGCAGATGGCTTCTGCCTCAGAAAAAGAAGCCAGTGGGTTAAGTGATGCTAATAATTCAGTTCAGTGGGTGGGTAAGACCATTGCAGAAGTCTTTCAAAGCATCCAGGCACAGAGCCGCTATCTGGAAAATGTATCCGTTGCGGCTGCTCAGATTTCAGAAGCAGTTGTTCAAGCAACCAGTAACTCCGAACAAGTTGCCGCGGCTGCCTTTGAGTCGATTCAAATTGCTCAGCAGGGTGTCGAATCAGTGCGCCAGACATTGCGAAATATGGATTCTGTTAATCTTTCTGTTCGCGAGTTGGCTGGTGTAATATCCCAGATGGATACATATTCTATCCGTATCGGCGATATTGTCGCTACAATTGAGGAAATTTCATCTCAAACCAATCTGTTAGCCTTGAATGCTGCCATCGAAGCGGCGCGGGCTGGACAGTAC
This sequence comes from Chloroflexota bacterium, assembly GCA_037142095.1. Lineage (GTDB taxonomy): Bacteria > Chloroflexota > Anaerolineae > Anaerolineales > DRKV01 > JBAXBF01. Next base: position 653 of record JBAXBF010000059.1, on the reverse strand, counting down.
GGCAAACCATTTGCTGTTGTCGCTGAAGAAGTGCGTAAACTGGCGGAGAAAGCAGCTCAATCTACAAAAGAAATCAGCGGCATTTTATTTACTATTCAGAAAGACATCGCCAAAGCGGGTGATTCGGTTCAAGTTACGCAAAAGACGGTGGAAAAAAGTTCAATGCAAGCAACGACTTCCGGCAAAGCGTTGGATCAACTTTTAGCCTCATCCAGTGCGATGCAAGAAAAGACGGGCATTATGACCCAGGCGAATCATGATGTCAATAAAGTTTTATCGCATTTGTTGGATGCAATTAACCAGATATCGGCAGTCATAGAGGAGAATATTGCCGCAACGCAAGATATGTCAAAGAACATCAATGAAACCCTGTCCCGCGTAGATGCTATTGCTTATCTCAGCAAAGATAATGCAAACTCGATGAAGGGGGTATCGCAAGAGTCAGGTAAAATGACTTTTCAGGTGGATCAAGTCAGCCTGGCTTCCGACTCGCTAAATAATATTGCCCAAGAATTGCATGCTTCCACCGCGTTGTTCAAAGTATAACCCGGGCTGTATTATCTTCTAAGGATTATTCCCTCGTTATCAAGTGCTTTCATCCGTAGGATGGGTGCTGCGCCACTCTTGAATGTCTCCAATGATAACGATGGGTT
>JBAXBF010000058.1:0-13950 GCA_037142095.1 Chloroflexota bacterium | reverse complement strand
GATGAATTCCACGCCGCCATCGATATCGCCCTAGCCCCCTTCGTCGCAATCAACCCTCACGAGGCGGTCGCTGCGATTAGCCGTGGCGTGCCGTTGGTAGCACTGGCCGGCGAGGGTGGTCACCGCAATCAAGCCGCCGGCTTGCTTGACCGACTTGGGCTTAATCGTCTGGTCGCAAACAGCATTGACGGCTATGTCGCCATTGCGGTGAGCCTAGGTAGCTCCTTAGACGCGCGTAGAGAGGCCGAGAGCATGGTTGCGCAGGCGGTGCGAACATCGCCCGTATTCGACCCCGATCGCTTTGCAGCAGCCTTCGCAGGCGCCTTAATTGATTTCGCCAAAGGAACGATGTCATGACGACGGCTGAGGCGGTGGCTGAGGTGGCGGCCGGGAAGACAGCTGAGAATACGGCCACAGCTGCTACGGCCGAGCAAACTGGATTTTCCTCTCGGATGGAGCGTTCGCGGCAAGCTCTATTATCCCGCTTTGCCAAAAGTGTCCCCGATCTCGCCGCTGAACTGGCGCAAGTTCCGACCAGTGTAGCAATAATGGACGGCGATGCCGTTATTGATATCGACCTCGGCCAAACAAGATTGTACCGGGATGATGGGCGCGCCGTCGCCGAATCTCAGGTGTTATCATACCTTGAGAAACCACTACGCTTTTTTTTAGTTAACCTTAGTGGATGTAATGGTGGAACTTGGTTGTCACGACAATTGACTCTGTTTCTTACCAAAGAATGTGAAGATCTTGGTTTGGAAATTAAGAGTTTGGATGTCAAGCCAAGCTACCATGGCTCATATTTAGTAGTACTAGGTGTAGGGCTTGGTTTTCACCTGAAGAAACTAATATCTGAAACAAATGTTCGCCATGTTTTTCTTGTCGAGCCTACGCCGGAGTTTCTGCGTCATTCCCTAGCCTCAATTGATTGGGAATATATTCTTACCGATGGTGAAGCACGGGGCATTACCTTCAGCCTATCCATTTCTTCACGTCCTGACCGTATTGTAACTGAAATCCAAAGAATGTTCATCAATGAGGGGGTGTCGTTCATTGACGGAGCCTTTGTCTTTTTGCACTACCCTCTATGGGCGCTCAAGGAGGCTCGCGAGCACTTGGCTGACGACCTTCAAGTCATGTATCTGTCGCGAGGTTTCTATGAAGACGAATTAATTATGATGACCAATGCGACAACTAACATGATGAACTATCGATATCATTTGATGGACGGAAAATTACGTCCTAAACGCAACGAGCCGGTGTTCATTGTTGGGTCAGGACCTTCTATCGACAACTCATTGCAATATATTAAACGTTGGCGTGATCGCGTAATATTGTTTTCCTGCGGCACTGGTTTGAGAGTGTGCCTAAAAAACGGTATAATTCCTGATTTCCATTGTGAGATAGAAAACGTTCCAGAAGTATATGATGTTGCACTCGCCACCAGTAATGAATTTGACTTATCAGGTATCACCCTAATTGCTTCAATTACTGTTGATACAAGAATGGCGGCCTTATTTGACCATACCTATTTTTTCTTCCGTGACTCCGTCTCATCCACTAGAGTGCTAGCCAATGACCAGCTTATGATCCTGGGCACATCTCCGACGGTCGCCAACACAGCATTAAGGTCGGCAACTTGCCTTGGTTTCACCAATCTCTATCTATTCGGTATCGATTGTGGAACTAAGAATGAAGATAACAAGCATTCACGTGACTCAATTTACCATACCCTTGGTAGCATGAAAGATGCAGATAATAATCACAAATTCCCCGATACTTGCATCGGTAATTTTGGCGGTACCGTTCAGACTCATTGGATATTTCACTTTTCTAAGTTTATGCTATCAGCTTTTATAAAGGCTTATAGGATAAAGGCCTATAATTGCAGCGATGGCGCTTCTATAGATGGTGCGTTACCAAAAGTTGCCGCCAGCATAGAAATCAAAGGCCCCGTACTTGATCGGAAAGCGATTAAGTACGCACTTACCGGTTGCCTTGTTAATTATGAACCGCATGAGTACCTAAAACCTTTTTTTGATGTGGACTTGGTAGAACACGCAAGCCGATTCTATCAAGACATTATTGACGTGATCGATCAAGCAATTGCTCATGATAAGGACTTTGTGGCATTTTGGCGTCGCTTATCAACTTTCAATGATCAAATCAATAATAGTTACCATGGAATAGAGAGCATACCGATTGGTACTATATTGTCTCTGCCTAAAATCGGCATGTTCTTCGTTCACCGCGTCCCTGACACCAAGGACAGAGCTATTATATTCAGTGCATTCCTGGCAGAGTACCGGCGTATACACGAGTTCATGCGTGATGGAACATTAGCTTTGCTCAATGATGTCTCAGATCGGATAAAATATGTTAAATAATGTGATGATACGATTGAGAAGGTGATAAATGACACCGCATAATTACGATACGTTACTAGAGAAATCAGTATTGCCCCAGTTATTACAAACCACCAATACTCTTGGCCTAGTAAAGTGTAAACTTGAAAAATTTGACATCGAATGGAGTAGATATTTATCAGCATTACATGAGATGACTAGCTTTGGATTGTCGACTAATGAAGTACTCAATCGTTTACATCACTTGCAAAATCGCTACGAAGGGTTTATAGAGTGGCTTAATACGGTAATTAACTGCGATTTTAGAAAATTCGCCGGACAAACTTCTCCAAATCGTTTAGTAGCTGAAAATAGCAGGTATGCATCAGTTGTAAACGCGCAAGACTACAGTGCAATGTTCGATATGATAGAAAATTGTATCGATAGCAATTGTGATGGGGTGGTAGAGTTTGGCAGTGGCTTAGGAAACAATCTGGCAAGATTAAGATTAAGATTGCCTGCCATGACTGGATTAACCTATATAGCATATGAGCCAAGTGCCAGCGGGCGGATTGCCACCGAATTGTTGTTCGCCAATGACAAAAATGCACATATTAGAGTATTACCGTTCGATTATACGAATCCATCACTTGATTTTTTATCAAGCTTTCGCAGATTGGTGGCATTTACTTGTCATTCGATAGAACAAGTAACAGTATTAGGCGCAAACTTTTACCAGCTACTACTCGATAGCCCGATTGTTTCATGCGTCCACCTAGAGCCGTTCGGTTGGCAGCGTTACACTAATCTGTCAGATGAGGTGTGTACATTATATCAAGACGAAGCAGCACGAAAATCATTTTTAGATAATTACATATATACCGTTGATGATGCTAACTTTTCTGCAAATTCAGCGGCATGGTCCGTATTATGTGCTTATAATACTGATCTGTTGCAATTAGTATCATCAGCTTCTGATCGCGGCGATATTGGAATATCTGCTATTCAATATGATCTGATCGGAAACAACCCTTTTAATCCTTCATCTATTATTGCTTGGAATCGGAAGCGACGCCGGAGGCGGTCTAAAAGCTGACCCATAAAAATAAGGAAACCATTGGATTGGATAAGCATAGCATGATTTCGGGCGAAAAGTTGGGAGTTGACGCTATTCGTGCCTGGCTTACCTCGTTAGGACTGAAGGATCTTCCTTCCACCCTCACTGCAATGATTACCGAATGTGAAGCAGGCAATTTGCCAGTCGCATTATTGTGGAGTCAACTTGCAAAGATTTTCCAGTCTGATGGGTTGCTTGATAACGCTAGAGAGGCGGCTGAACGAGCATTGAATGCCGCTCCTGCCATGGTGAATTTACGCGCCCACCTTGCCCGACTGGAATTCGAGACGGGGAACAATGCGACAGCACAGATGTTGGCCAATAGCTGCCGCACCGCCGACCCTAGCGATTTGAATGTTGCGCTGTTATTGAGCGAAATGTTCGCCGACCCGAACATGATCGCCATGACTTCAGCCCTGATGGTGTGGCGGTCATGTTCTAATGTCAAATATGCAGAATGGGGTGTCGAGCAGGTCAGTTGGGTTAAACTGCTGCGAGATGTAGGCACCAATGCTGCTACCGAAGCTGCCGCTAGCTTCATTTTAACATGGGTCAAAGCCCACGGTTCCGATAGCAAATCATTGATACAACTGGCTACGGTTATGCTCGAACTAGGCAGGTATGACGAGGCCGGTCCCTTGCTATGCAATCTTTGGCGGCACAATCATGTAGTATTCGATCCAATCATCGGTCCTTTCACCGCTGGAGGCCCGCCCGATGCCAAGGCCGTTGACACGCTTCGACGCCACGTCATTACAGCGTTGAACCAACCTGAGGAAGATTTACCAATCCATTCGCTGCCGGTAATGGCGGGCGCGCTGCCAGATCGGGTTATGTATCTTGGCCCACAAATAATCGGGCTGGGATTTCCTAATGACGTAGCCTTTCATTTGACGAGAGCTGCAAACGCAGCTGATCGACATCTCTCATTTGACTCAGATCTGACACTATTCGGATCGGAAAGATTACGTATTAGCGATGCGGAGCGGTCCCGGCGGATTGATGCCCTGGCATGTCGCCTACGCACGGTACGGCCGCAGGTACTGATACTAGATTGCTGTTGGCCGCCGACGCCTGGTCATCTCGATCCACTTGGCCTGATCGCGCTAAAAGCAGAAATCGGATGCCGCGTCCTCTGCCTGTTCCGCGATGCTCATTCCTCAATCCTTGATTACATCCGACATTGGACGGCGGCAGCCGACGGAGTTGTGTTCTTTGATCCACTTTCGTCAGCATTACTGCCTAAAAACTCTGACATCGCCTGCAAGGCGATTGCGTTTCCGGTACCGGTGCTAATGGCAAACCCCGTACCTTTGCCGTCTCGTGGCCTGCTGTTCATCGGCAGTCTCGCGCAATACCACCGCTCGATGTTGATCGGCGCCCTGCTGGTGGCCGGGCTGGATTTTACCGCCATTGTCGGAAATGAACGATTGCGTCTGGCCCCCGATTATGACGCCTACAGCAAGCTGCTTGCTTCCAGCCGTGCCGTACTCAATATCGCCGTCCATCACGAGCACGAAAGGCTGGTCACCGGGCGGTGTTGGGAAACTATTGCAGTAGGCGGCCTGTTATTGGAACAGGCCGGTAGCGGCTTAAATCGCTTCTTTGCCCCATATCGTCACTATATTCCCTGGACCAGCCATGGCGACATCGCCACGGCCTATCGCTTCCTTGAGCGCGAGGACGAACTTCGGCAGGCGATGATCGCATCGGCCCAAAACTGGGCAGCCCGCCATTATTCGCCAAAGCAGGTATGGTCGGCACTGATGGCGTTGGCCTGCCGGTGAGTGGCCTGTGCCCACGAAACGGTCGGGCTCAGGTGATGGCAAAGCCTTTGGGCCGATAGACCACTACGGTGCTGCCGTTGATATCAATGTCAATTCCAACCTCGACCAGGCGGTGCAGGCGCTCGCGCACGACATGTTGGTGTTGGGGCTCAACAAAAAAAAGTATAAAACCACCCCCGCCAGCACCGAGCACTTTTCCACCGATGGCGCCGGCTTCGCAACCGGCCCTATAGATGTCGTCGATGGCCTCGGTACTGACGGCGTCGGCAAGGCTGCGCTTGAGCCGCCAACTTTCGCCCAGTAGCCGACCCAACTCGGTGATAGGACGCGTGGGATTGGAAAGTATTTCTTGGGCTTCGTCTACCATGGCCCTGATCGCCTTCAATTCTGAAGCCCTGCTTTCAAGGTTGGCGATCAGTTGCCTGGCAATATCGGAGGCAAAGCGCACTTGTCCTGAAAAGAACAGCATAAGGTGACTGATTACTTCGCGCTCGCGCCGCTGCGGCATGATCAGCGGCCGTACCGAGAAGGAGCCGCCGGGATGGAAGTCAATGCGGTTGAAACCGCCATAGGCCGCCCAAATCTGATCCTGTGAGCCGACATTCTCGACTATGACTTCCTGTTCGATGCGGATGGCCTCCTCTGCGAGCTGGCGCTTGGTTACCATCCGGCCACGCTGCGCATGAAGCGCTAGCAAAAGGCCAACGGTGAACGATGAGGACGATCCCAGCCCCGAGCGTGCCGGCAGGTCACCGTCATGGTGTATCTCCAGCCCAGCATCAGTCCCCATTTCGCTAAGTACCGCCCGCACCGCCGGATGCTCGATATCCTCGATCCGCTTCACATCTTCGATCCGTGAATAGACCACCCGGTGTTTGTGCTCGAAGAATGGCGGCAGATAACGCAGGCTGATGTAACAATATTTATCTATAGCGAAACCAAGCACCGCGCCGCCATTGCCGACATACCACTGCGGATAGTCGGTGCCGCCGCCAAACAGGGAGATACGGTAAGGAGTGCGGGTGATGATCATCGCGGCGGTATAAATCTGCGGGAGGAAATCATGGTGGCAGCCCAAGCCAGACTCTCGGGCGTACCAATGTCGACGAAAGGGCCCCGCACCACATCGCCACGGATCGTTCCGGCCGGCAGCCGTTGCAGAACGTCGCGCTCAAGCGAGGGGCCGGGCATCGCCGCCAAAAAGTCAAGCATTCCGGCCGAAAACAAATGTATCCCGGCACTGGCCAGACCGGCACCACTCCGACCCGCATCCTTTTCGATAAATTTGGCAATAAAACCGGCCGTGTTCAACTCCAGGCGGCCATAACGGTCAGTGTTATCAGCCTCAACGGCCAGCAGTGACACCGCAGCTCCGCTAGATCGGTGGCGGGCGGTGAACGCGCCAAGATCGGCGTCAATAAAGGTATCCCCGTTCATGACCATTACCGGATCACTCTTCAGCACCGGCCGTGCTTGCCGCACCGCTCCTGCCGTGCCGAGCAGTTCCGGCTCGATCACCTGTACCAGCACCGCCGGTCCTGGTGGACGGGCAGCAAGATGATCAGTCACACGCGAGGCGAGATGGCCAAGACACAGCACCAACCGTCGCGCCCCCTGCTCCTCCAGCCAGTCAATGATAAGGTCGAGACAAGTCCGCCCGCCAATCGGAGCCAACACCTTGGGAATATCATAACCCAGCACATCCCGCAACCGCGTGCCCAGCCCCCCCGCCAGCACCACCACATCGATTCCAGCAAGGTCAACCTTCATCCCGTTTTTCCCCCTCCCCTTCCAGTAAACGACGGCGCAGGCGCTTTTGGCACATCTCATCAATGAGTGTTCGGGTTTCATGGCCAAAACGCATGGCAATCATGTCGAGATAACGAGGATTGGCAAAGTAGTCATGAAATGCGCGGTCGCGAAAGCCAAGCACGGTTGTGGCCGTCACCTTGGTGGTTGGCAACGGCAGGCAGTCATAACCGTGCTGGGAATAACCAGCCCAACTCTCCGGTAAAGCCCAGCCATTATCTAGCGCCATGCCATGAAGTGACGATCCAGGATAGGCCATTGCCGAATAAAAATTGGCAAACTCGCAATTTAGTTCCTTAGCAAGTTCGAGCGTCTCACGCATTGACGCCTCGTCATCGTCGGGAAGACCAAATATATAGTTGCCAATTACGGATATGCCGGCCTTATGGATATCACTGACGATGGTGACGATGTCATCTTGTCTGATAAACTTTTGAGCCCCGTCGCGCACCATTGCGCTTCCAGATTCAATGCCCAGCGCCAGCCAGCGCACCCCGGCCCGGCGCAATCGCTCCAGCATGTGCGGCTTGACCGTGTCGACCCGGGCATAGGCCCAAATATTTAGATCAAGATCGCGCTCGATCAGCAGGTTGCAAATGGCCTCGACGTGACGCTCGTTGAGCACAAACATCTCATCAATGATCTTGAATGTCTTGACGCCATAAACGTCGTGAAGGTGAACTATTTCATCCAGCACCTTGCCCGGTGGCCGCATGCGATAACGGTTCACACTGAACGGCGCGTTGATGCAGCAAAACACGCATTTGTATGGGCAGCCAAGCGAGGTGTAAATCGAAGCGTAAGGCTGGCGCGAAACGGGGTCACCGAGACATTGCCAATTATGTGCCCGATACCGCCCCATCGGCAAAAGGTCCCATACGTCGCCAGACAACTCGCCTCTGAGGTCATCGATCAGTGGTGCCGGCGGATTAATAGTGATGACGCCGTTATCGTACCAGACCAATCCCTGAACCGTGCATAGTGCGTCCCGGGTCGCGCCATCCTTGAGCGCATCGAGTAGTTGGACCACCGTTACCGGCCCCTCACCCTTGCAGGCGAAGTCAACTGCCTCCTCAGCCAAAGTTCGCACGGGCAGCGCAGAAACATGGCCGCCGATGATGATAATCGTAGTTTCCGGGGTGGTGGCTTTGATGGCACCGCAAGTCTCACCGGCAGCTACCATCTGTTGGGTCGAAGCCGAGGGCTGATGACCAAATACCACCATGGCGACAAGGCGCGGCGCCAGGGTCACAACTTCCTCCGCCACTCGCTCCGGACCCCAATTTACTGCCTCAGAATCAATAATGGCGATGGAATAGCCGCGATCGCGGACATAACCTCCGATCAGCCGGCACCATAGCGGCGGCTCGATAGCGGTCAGTTCCCCGCCCAGTTCTTGATAGATACGTTCACGCCCACCTGGATTTACCAAAAGCAGATCAAGTCTAGGCGCAGCCATCTCACACGTTGCCGTAAATGGTATTGCGGATCATGGTATAGCCCTTGACTAGCTCAGAGATTCCGGCGTCCAGGGAATAAACGGGCGAGAAGCCGGTGGCCTCGATGCGGGCGTTAGATACGACGTAATCGCGCTTGTCGGGATCTTCGCCGACCGACGCCTCCATGATAACGAAGCTCGGCACCTGAAGCTTAATTCGCTGGCACAGGCCTATCTTGGAGAGATTGGCGTCGGAAAGACCTACATTGTAGGGCTTGCTCCGCATTGACGAGAAATTTTTGATACCATGCTGAAATACACGGGCCACATCACGTATATGGATGAAGTTACGCTTGAAGTGTCCTTCGAACAGCACGATAAAGCGGTCGCTAACTGCGCGGTAAACGAAGTCGTTGACCAACAGGTCAATGCGCATGCGTGGTGCCATGCCGAACACGGTTGCGAGGCGGAAACTGATGGTGTTTTCGCGATCCAGCGCCATTTTCTCAGCCGCGACCTTGTCCATGCCATAGCGTGAGAGTGGTCGAAGCGGAGATTCCTCAGTACAGTACTTGCCGGCCTCGCCGACACCATAGCCGCTGTTAGTCACCGGCATTAATACCATCTGGGTCGGGCTCAGCATCTTGAGCATGCTAACGATAGCATCCTTGTTGGTGCTGGTGGCGGCGATCGGATCGCGGTCACATAGTGGAGCCCCCACCAGTGCCGCCAGCGGAATGATGATGTCGGCACTCGTAAGCAAGTGCCTCATCTCCGACGGGTCGCGGACGTCGCCCCGGACCGCTGTAAAATTTTGGTCCGCACAACAGGCGGCGAGGCTGTTCTGCTTCCACATGAAGCTATCGATCACCGTCACCCGGTGACCATCAACCAGCAGGGCCGGAACCAGGACGGAGCCGAGATAGCCAGCACCTCCGGTAACCAGAATGTTGGCCGTGTGATTTCTCCTAGTCGCAAGCGCGGTCGAGGACACGGCGCAAGGTTTCAATTTGTGGCGTCAGATCGAAGGGGTGGTTGCCGACGAAAAAACCGAAATCATGCACGCAATCAGCGTTTGTCATGGCACCGAAACAGCTGTAATCGTAATGCCGGATCACATCGTGCCGCAAGAAATTACCGCCAGTGATAATGCGATAGCCGATGTCGGCATCCTTGAGGGCTGCAAGTACTCGCTTGCGGTCTGGGTGCCGCTCTGGATTGAGGATAATCGGAAAGCAGAAGCTAGAGCTCCTGCCGTGCTCGCGCTGGATGATAAAACGTTTATCATCCGTGAACATTTCCTGGAATAGCTTGAGGTTCCGGCGCCGTTTCGCAGTGAGGTCGGGCAATTTCCTTAATTGCTCTAGCCCAACCGCCCCCGACATTTCCAAAGGGCGCAGATTGTAGCCAGGTAGGATAAAGCGGTAAGCCTCAAAGAAATCATTATTGCTCGCTTCATATAACGGGCTGTCCGGTGGTAGGTCGCGGGTCCAGCCATGTGCGCGAATTACTCTCACCAAATGGCACAACTCCAGATCATCAGTAAGTAACATCCCGCCTTCCATAGTTGAAATATGATGCGAGAAGAAAAAACTAAAAGTATTTAGATCACCGAGCGTCCCTGTCTTGCGCCCGTCCGGTAACTCGGCGTCCATCGACTCGCAATTGTCCTCCATAAAATACAGGTCATGAAGGTCGGCGAAGGCACGGATAGCATGGAGCGCTGCTGGATTACCGAGAATACTGACCGCAAGAACCATCCGAGTCCGAGGGGTAAGCGCCGCTTCCAGCTTGCTCACGTCCAAATTGAGGCTATCGAGTTCGACATCAACGAAACGCAGACTTAACCCGTACTGCTGGAGCGGGTGGTATGTGGTGCTCCACGAAATGGCAGGCACTATCACTTCATCGCCACGAATGAGCGGTCGCACCTTTTTGTAAAAAAGTGCCGCCACAGCCGCGAGATTGGCCGAGGAGCCGGAATTTACCATCACCCCGTGGGCCATGCCAAAATAAGCAGCGAAGCGCCTTTCAAGCTCCGCCACATGGGGCCCCATCGTGTATCGATCGCTGGCGATCACACGATGTATGGCGTCAATCTCATCCTGGTCCCAGGAACTTGTGGCCAACTCGTAAAACATGTTTCAATCCACGCATCGGCATGTCGTGTAATCATCGATTTCGTCAGAACGGTCCGCGAAAACTAGTAATACAGGCAAGACGGACGCGTTCGGGTTCGAAATACCAAGGCGCCGCACTAGGCCGCACCATCTGATGTATGGTCGTGGCGATAGTCAACGGATTGGGGTAGAATGCCGCCTCTAGCGCTGGTGAAGGCGGACAGGTGGTCGCAGCGAAGCCTATCCGCCTGACTTCGATACCGGCCCCGGGTCCTGCCTGCTCGGCAACTTGGGCTACGATCTCAGCGCTGGCACCGCAGCTGGTCCAAGCGTTATCTACCACCAGCAGCCTTCCGGTCCGTCTAGCTGATTGCAAGATAGTCTCTATGTCGAGCGGCACCAGCCAAACCGGATCTATCACCTCGGTCATTATACCAGTCTCGGATAGCAACTCGCGGGCGTGCAGGCACTCTGTCACCATGTTGGAAATGGCCACCACCGTGATATCGTCGCCGTGCGCGCACACTCTCGCTTTGCCTGGTCCGACGACGAATAGTTCTTTAGGCACGAGTGCCTCCAGCGGATAAAGCAGACGGTGCTCGACGAAAATGACAGGATTGTCGTCTCTAATGGCTGCTATCAGGCAGCCCTTGGCGTCAAAGGCGTTACTTGGTGCTACCACCTTGAGCCCTGGCACATGCATGAACATGGAATAGAGCGCCTGGGAGTGCTGTGCGCCCTGTCCCCATGACTTGCCGATCATGCTGCGCACGACCAGCGGCACCCGCACGTTCCCGCCATACATGGAATGTACCTTGGCCGCGATATTAACCAGTTGGTTCATGCACAACATCAGGAAGTCCATCCTGATGTGAACATGGATAGGCCGCATTCCGGCCATGGCGGCACCGATGGCAACCCCGGTCATGGCGTCCTCGCTGAGCGGGGTGCTGAACACCCGCTCGGGACCGAAGCGGTCTAAAAGACCCCGCGTCGAACCCTGAATCGCTTTGTGATCATCGACGTCGAGACCGAACACGAACACGCTCTGGTCGCGATCCATCTCCTGAGCAGCGCCCTCACGCAGAGCGTCCACGTAACTTAGCAGGCGAGCGCTATTAGATAGCGTGGACATGGGTTAACAGCTCCTTGATTTCGGGGAATGGACTTTCCTCAGCGAAATGCACCGCCTCGGTGATTTCCCGTTCGATCTCGCGGTCGATACGTTCGCGAGTTCCGGCATCAAGCATGGCGCCCAGTCGTGGAACCTGATCCGACAGAACCCACGGCAGCATCTCCTCTCGACCACGATAACCGGCAGCGAAATCCTCGGCCGGACCGACATGCTCGCGCCAGCGATAGGTAAGGCACTCAATGAAGAATGGCCCGCCACCACGCCGCATTGAGGCCACCGCCTCGGCGGTCAGTGCGCGGATACGGAATATATCGCCATCAGCCACATGATGGGCAGGAATGCCATAGGTCTTCACTCGCTCGACCAGTTCACCTGTCGCCCAGCGCTTAGCAAGCGGCGTGTGAATTGCGTAACCATTGTTCTCGCATACGAACAGTACCGGCAGGACATGAAGCGCTGCGAAATTTATGGTCTCGCTGAACACGCCCTCCTCTGTCGCCCCGTCACCAAAGAAAACCGCTGCCACCCGGACACCGCCCACCCTCTCCTTGTCCTGGAGCTTGAAGGCCAGCGCGTAGCCCGCCGCCATCGGGATGTGGGTGCCCACCACTGCAGAGGAACCGAGCACACCGGCATCGGTGGAAATTAAGTGCATTGAGCCGCCCTTGCCGCGACAACAGCCGGTGTCCTTGCCGTACATCTCGGCCATCATGGCCTTGAGACTGCCGCCCTTAGCGAGATAGGCGGCGTGGCTGCGGTAACTGCACGCGATCACGTCATCATCAGCCAGAGCGTCGATGACACCGACCGAAATCGCTTCCTGACCGATCGATAAGTGAACGGGACTTCTGATCACATCAGTGGGATAAAGTCGTGCGATCTCCTCTTCAACACGCCGGATCCGACGTATAGACCAATAAAGGTGTTCCACATCATCCGTCGCCAAACTGTCTGGTGTCATTTATTCCCCAATAAATTCGTGCAACTGACTTAGCAGTACACGCTAAAATTGATATGGGCGCCCTGGATCAAAGTTAGACGTTGACATTGCGGCGATCAAGATGCAAAACTTTAGCGTATGCCATCCTGGCATCCATGGCAACAATGCTATCCTGTGGTTCAACCATTCGGACATTTTGTCCATCCGCCCTATCTCCCCTGTCTGTGCTCTTGTAATACCACTAATCAAAAAATTTAGCAAAAACGCGAACATTGCATTGGAGAAGCATAATGAATAACAAGGTTTCTATGCCACCAATCATATCATCATCAAATAATTTAAAGTTTTTCAACAATTCAGTTTCTCAGCCTGAAATAATAGACGCTTTAAGTGATTTAAAACATAGAATTTTTCCACGGCCATTTGAAAGGCTTTCAAGTATTTGTAAGGGTCGTAATTTAGTTGGTGCTGAAATAGGAGTGTGCGGTGGTGAGCATGCCCTTTCGCTATTGCAAAATATTGATATTGAAAAATTATATTTAATTGATCCATATGATATGTATGATAATTACAACGAGGGTATAAAACATTATGGGATTGATCAAGCAACACTAACCGTATCTGAAATAAATGCTAGAAAGATATTGCGTGACTATAGCCATAAAATTACGTGGATAAGAAAAAATTCATCAGACGCAGTAAAAGATATAGTACATCAATTGGATTTCGTATATATTGATGGAAATCACCAAGAAAACTTTGTTAGTGATGACATACACAATTATTTGCCAATCATAAAAAATGGAGGTGTATTAGGTGGACATGATTTCTACAATGGGTTTCAACGCGAGCATGACGGTGTAGTTAATGCTGTCGTTAGATTTATCCAGAACAACCAATTTCAATTACGAGTTGAGCTCCCTGATTGGTGGGTAGAAGTCTAAGATTCAATTAACGGTTCCGGGTGAGTAACCACACCGGCTTGGAATAAATGGCGTTAGCGAAGCCACGTTTGAAGAAAGCGATAGTTGTCATCCGCTCATTTTGTTTCTCCCATCCCCCAAGGTAACCAAGATAGAAAGTTTGCATCCCACGGGCGCGGCTGCGCATGATCGCTTCGTAAAGGGGATAGTGACTAAAACAACCCCGCTCGGTTCGCAAATAACGTCCAGCCCAATAGGTCGTGGTCCTGTTCTGGTCGACAAAAATACTTGCGGTGATCTCGCCATACTCTGCCATGCTGCCGATGCAAACTTCAG
>JBAXBF010000057.1:0-14014 GCA_037142095.1 Chloroflexota bacterium | reverse complement strand
CCCATATTTCCTATTTACATGCTTTCTATTCAAGTTGATCCTTTTGAGTGCATTCTGAATGCGTCATTCTGAATGCGTCATTCTGAATGCGTCATTCCGAATGCGTCATTTTGAATGCGTCATTTTGAATGCGTCATTTCACTGAGCCAGGCGAGGTAATCTTGCGAGCCATGCACCAGCGGCAGGGCGATGATCTCCGGCACTTCGTAGGGATGAATGGCTTGGATGGCGGGGACGAGCTCGCTGGCGAACAATGCCATACGGCTCTTGATGATGAGTAAGACTTCCTGCTCATCGCAGAGCTTTCCCTGCCAGATATACAGCGATTGGACTCCAGCCACAATATTGACGCAGGCTGCCAGTTTCTTTTCCAGCAGGCTGAGCGCAATTTGTCTGCCGATTTCCTGGGATGGTACGGTTACCAGGACGATGATAAACTCTGTTTCCATAATTCTGTCTATTAAGGTTGCTCCAACCAGCCATTCCACCAGGAGCGATACCGCCCGCTCCATCTCCTGCGGATCACGGCTGTTCTCCAGAACACACCCTAATTTTTATTATAACATAATCTGTATTCCGACTTTGTTTAATATTTCAGGACACCCGGATTTGGAGATATATGTTCATCTATTTATCGAACATGTAAATCAAATGATCCCGTGATATCCATTAATCTGATATACTCAGCATTAGATTTATCTGGTATGTTGGAATACCAGAGGAATATTTTAGGGTGGTACCGATCACGCTATCCATTTATGACATAAGTTATTAAATCATAAATTACTCGAAAATTCGCTAATATTACATTGTATTATCTAATAAAAAGGAAAATTATGCCACCTACATTACAAGAAGCAAAAAATAGGCTAGACGAAATTATCCAGAAGGGACGTCTAGATTTTTACAAGCCAATCCAGATTGCTGAAGTATTAAATAGACTACGATTAGATTCAACATTGGATGTAAATAATATCACTTCTTACCGAAACCCTTCAATTCACTGGCGTGATGAAATTACCGTGAGATTTACTGGTAAGAAGTCCACATCATCCGCGCGTTATCAACATGATGTCTGGAATCCTACTGCTATGTCGCCTGAATTTTTATCAGTTTTAGACGGAGAAAATGAAAGATTAGGAGGCGTTGTTGAACGATACATTTATCGGATTTACTTTGCGCGGCAACACACGATCGGTCAAATTATTGATTACATTGAGAACACATCAAGTCAAGAGTTTGAATTAAGAAAATTATTGGATTTTTTTATTTCAGATAAAGGATTGCGGCGGAGTATTGATAAGGCATATGAAATCGTCTCATACAGTTTATTTGAAACCGTAGTTGTTGCCCTTAATGCAATCATAAAACTGGATGTGCCAGAAGATAGAAAAATATTACTCAATGAATTTCCTGATTTAGCAAAAGTTTTGCTTGGATTAGATAAAGATCAACTAACTATCCAGACTACGGCTCATGTTTATCGGGTGGGAGTAACAAATGCGGCGGATCGAGGATTAGATATGTGGACAAATTTTGGTATTGCGATTCAAGTAAAACACTTGACGTTAAATAATGAGTTGGCTGTTAGCATTATTGATCAAATTGAAAGTGACAATATTGTGATTGTTTGTACAGATGCAGATGCTCAACCGATAGAAGCGATTACTAGACAAATTGGTTGGGGAAAACGTGTTCGTGGCATAATAAAAGAATCGGACTTAATTGATTGGTATGAAAAATGCTTGCGAGGTAGATTCGCAAATGATTTAACAAAACCTTTGAAGGCTCAATTATTATTCAGTTTTCGCAAAGAATTTCCGCAGACAAGATCGTTTTTGTTGAATGATTTTTTCGAAGAGCGTAATTACTCTGGGTTACCCGAATATGATTTTTGGTCTTTTGATCAAGATTGATACTGACTTTAATTGAGGTAGAAGTGAAAAAATTCTTAAAAATAAATTTCGAAGATATTGTTAGTGAACTTTCACAATATGAAGCAGGAAAACGCCAATATTATCGCCCCATTTATTCTATTCATAAGTGGTGGGCGCGTCGTCCTGGCGCTTTGTTCAGGTCTATTATTCTTTCTGCTATTGAACCTCAAAAAGATTTATTTTCCAATAATAATGGACAAAGCATTAAAGCAAGTAATTATTATGCTGATCATAATGAAAAAGATGTAATAATCTTAGACCCTTTTATGGGAGGGGGAACAACGCTTGTTGAGGCAAATCGATTGGGTTTAAAAGTTGTTGGATGTGATCTTAACCCAGTATCATATTGGGTAGTTCGTGAATCTCTGAAAGATTTGGATATAAAGAAACTCGAAAAATATTTTGTTGATTTAGATGAAAGCGTAGGGCAAAAAATTAAGGATTTGTATTCAACAAAGTGTATAAAATGTTTTCAGGATGCAGATTCCCTTTATGTTTTTTGGGTGAGATACATCTCTTGTCCAAACTGCAATTCTAATATTTATTTATTTAAAAGAACCTTGCTTAATGAAGGTATGAGTCGAACAAAACCACCTTCAAAACAAAATCCTGCTACCGCTTTTTGTCCAAAATGTTTTACTTTAAATGGCTGGGATAGTACTAATAATTGTATATGTTCTTCTTGTGAAACAAATTATGATCCTCAAAACGGTACTTACGATGAAGGTATATGTAATTGTCTAAATTGTGGACAGGAAAACATCGCTTTAGTCGACATTATGCGTTCAGGACAAAAATTAAAAGAGTATTTGGTTGCTATTGAATATATCTGTAACACATGTAAAGACAGATTATATAAAACTCCAGATCAACAAGATTTTGATAAACTTAAGAAAATACAATCTGAACTCGACGCGAATAAAGAGAATTTTGTGATACCAAAACAGAGAATATTAAATGGAGATTCATCTGTTCGATGGCGAATACACAATTATGAACATTACCATGAAGTATTCAACGCTCGCCAGTTATTAGCATTTAATTATTTAATACAAGGTATTAGGGCAATACCAGATGAAGAATGCCAAAACGCATTTATTACAGCCTTTTCTAATTCTCTTGAATATAATAATATGATGACACCTTACAATTTTCCTCATCGAAAATTGCATCACTTATTCAATTATCATGCCATGCCTCTCACTACCACCCCAGTTGAAAATGCTGTTTGGGGAGTCGGAAATGAAGGAGCAGGAACTTTTGTAAATTGCTTTAATAGATATTTATCCGCAAAGAAATATTGTAAACAACCATTCGACAAGTATAAAGATATAAATGGTCAAATCCAAACTATTTATAGCAACGAAACGATATCTGCCAAGTTTGTGGAAACTTTCTCAGAACTGAAAATGACGAATAAGGGTGCATTATTACTTTGTGGCGATTCTGCGGACTTATTTCAAGTTCCTGATAAATCAGTAGACTTTGTCATAACTGACCCTCCTTATTACGATAGCATCCATTATTCCGAACTATCTAATTTTTTCTATGTGTGGCTCAAGAGTATTATTAAACACCAATACTTTTTTGATGAGCATGTTCCGATAAATGAAGAAGCTATCGTGAATGATGCTATGGAAAAAGGAGAAAAAGAATATCAAGAACTTTTAACGGCAGTTTTCAAAGAAGGCAATAGAGTTCTTATAGATCAAGGAAAGTTAATATTTACATTTCATCATATAAAATGGAAAGCGTGGTGGACTGTCTTAATGTCGATAATAAATAGTGGTTTTGTGGTTATTGATTCTTTTCCAGCTATGAGTGAATATAAAGTAAACCCTCATATTAGAAATAAACAGTCGATGGATATGGATTTAGTCTTGGTTTGTCAGAAAAAATCGATTCAATGCGATGTATTAAGTCAATTACCTCGCGATATTATGCTACGGGCATTAGAATCTTTAGGCATTCAAAATAATAGCGTAAATGAGAATAGATTATTTTTATATTTCATGGGGGAACTACTTAAAACAGCAAGCACAGCATCTGAAATATTTAATTATGAGTGGTTTGAAAATGTTCTACTTCATTTTGATAATTTCAAAATCGAAGTTGGACTTATGAAAATCACCCGCGAGATTAAACAAAAGGATAAATCCTTTCAACAATTAAGATTGCTTGAGGCATCTGATGATTATTCTTCTGAAGCTAAGAGCGAGTAAATTGAAGAATTAAGGTATCACCTATTAAAAAACTGAACTGGATATTTCTTCTTCACCCCTAGTTTCAGCGGAGAGGGTGGGATTCGAACCCACGGTGGCCCGAAGGACCACAACGGTTTTCGAGACCGCCCCGATCGACCACTCCGGCACCTCTCCATCTTCGACAGCGTATCGCTGCTTGGCAGGATTTTTCTGTTTGGCAGAATTTCTCTGTTTGGCAGAATTTTTCTGCCACCATCTATTATACCTAAATTTTCATTTTTAAGCCGATATTCGGGTAACTAAATTGGGTGATTCCTGCCTGTTTTAGGCATTCTTCAAACGGGATGACCGCTTTGTCTTCCCCATGTACCAGGAATATCTCTTTTACATGATCTTTGACCGCACTGGCATATTCCAAAAGCATGTCCTGCCCGGCATGTGCCGAAAAGCCGCCGATGGTTTCGATCTCGGCTCGTACCGGATAAGTCTCGCCCAGAATGTTGACCTCTTTGACGCGGTCTGCCAGACGGCGTCCCAGGGTATCCGGCGCTTGCCAGCCAACGATCAAGATGGTGTTGCGCTTATCAGTAATGTTGTTCTTCAGGTGGTGCAAAATCCGCCCGGTTTCCGCCATCCCCGAAGCGGAAATGATGACCATCGGTTCTTTGAGAGTGTTTAATGACTTTGAATCCTCCACGTCCTTGATATAGTGCAACAGATGAAAGCCCAACCCGTCTTTATCGCTGTTGTCGCCGACGTTTTTCTTGGCTTCTTCGTCCAGACATTCGGGATGTTCACGGTAAATGTTGGAGGCATACACTGCCAACGGGCTGTCCACATAGACCGGGATATGCGGGATTTCTCCGGATTCGATCATCTGGTGGAGGTCATAGACCAGTTCCTGTGTCCGCCCGACTGCAAACGAGGGAATGATGATCTTACCGCCGCGTGCCACCGTCCGCTTGACCGCATCGCGCAGCTCATTGTACGCATCTTGGGGGGAGCGGTGCGGTTTGTCTCCGTACGTGCATTCCATAATCAGATAATCAACATCTTTGCCTGGCAGGACTGGATCGCGGATGATCGGCAAATCGCGCCGTCCGATATCCCCCGAAAACCAGACATGGGAGGTGTGGAATGCGCCATTTGTCTTTTCTGAGATTTCCAGACTGATGGATGCGGATCCCAGGATATGCCCGGCATCCGCCAGGCGTGCTGCGATGCCTGCCCCTGGGATAGGCTCGAACACTTCTCCATAGTCCATTGGTACAAAGTAATCGACCACGCGGGCGGCATCTTCAACGGTATAAAGCGGTTCGATGGGAGGTTCGCCGCGCTTGGCGCGCTTCTTGTTGATATAGATAGCGTCATATTCGTGGATATGTCCTGAATCACGCAGCATGATGTCACACAGATTGACGGTTGCCAGGGTGGCGAAGATCGGACCGTTATAACCCTGCTTGATCAGATTGGGCAGGTTACCGCTGTGATCCATGTGGGCATGCGATAAGATGACGGCATCCACCGTGCGTGGGTCGAATGGGAAGGTCAGATTACGGGTATATGACTCATCACGCTTGCCCTGGTATAAGCCGCACTCCAGGAGAAGGTTTTTTCCATTGATTGTGAACAGGTATTGGGATCCGGTTACGGTTTGGGCTGCGCCGCAAAATTTGATATCCAAGATGACCTCCGTGTCTATACGGAAACAGGTTGATCCTTCATCAAACGTTGTTCGATGGAGCGAATCGTATCCCACACTTCGTTGGCGGGAACTGGTTTGGCATAGTAATATCCTTGAGCATGGTCGCAACCCATAGCGCAAAGGATATCGCGCTGCTCCTGGGTTTCAACCCCTTCGGCGAGAACCTTAACTTTGAGACTGTGTCCCAGGGTGATAATGGCATTAACCAGAGCGTTAGGATCTGCCTGAATATTTTTCTCTTCCAGAATATGCGCCACGAGCGGTGTGGCTTTCAAATCATCGATAAAGGTTTTGTCGATTTTGATGCAATCCACCGGCAAGGAACGTAGATAAGACAGGGAAGAATACGCTTTCCCAAAATCATCAACATGAACTTCCAGACCCATGTCATGCAATTGGCGCAGGCGGCGGTCTGTTTCCTGAATGTCGTGCATGAAGACGCTTTCGGTAACTTCAATGGTTAAAAAGTGCGGATCCAGGCCACTGCGCGCCAACGGGCGAATGAGTCGTTCGATAAAATCGCTCTGAGCAAATTGCACTGGCGAGACATTGATCGAAATGCGGAAAGGTGACTTTTTTTCCATCTGGTCAAGCCCGAACATGTTCACCCATTGGGAGAATTGGGTCAAGGCTTCTTCGATGACCCAGTCGCCGATCATATTGATGATGCCGCTTTTTTCTGCCAAGGGGATGAATTGATCCGGGGGAACTATTCCCAGATTAGGGTGGAACCAGCGGATGAGTGCTTCGATTCCGATGACCCGCTGGCGGACGAGGTCAATTTGGGGTTGGTAAAACAGGGCAAGTTCCTTTTTTTCGGGAGCCTGGCGCAGACGGTTCGTGAGCTTGAGACGTTCGACACTTTTCATGTTCATGTCGGCATTAAACCGGCGCACGATCCCGCTGGTTTTGGCAGCGTCCAGGGCGTTTTCGGTATTGCCCAGCAGAGTAGAGATTTCCTCGCCATCGTAGGGATAAAGGCAGTAGCCGACATGCGCACCGATGAAAAGTTCATGTTCACCTACGCGGAAAGGTGCATGGATGTCTGCCAGAAGATCGCGAATGGCATCCGTAATCGGTTTTAAAGCCATGTGCGCGGGAAGAGCCGGCAGATCTTTAATCCCTTTGATTACCAAGGCAAACTCATCGCCGCCCAGGCGTGCCACCAGAGAGGGTGTGAAGTCCTGGCGCGCATGGGAGAAGTTTTGTTCCAAACGTTTGGCAAGTGCCATAAGCAGTTGGTCACCGATGGCATGTCCCAGTGTGTCATTGATGTCCTTAAAACGATACAGGTCGATGGCGATGATTCCGATCAGGGTCTGCTGGTCTTTTGCCTGTTCGATGATTTCTTGCAAATGCGTTTCAAGGAGATAGCGGTTTGCCAGTCCAGTCAACGAATCATAGAGTGCCACGGAAACCAGATACTCACGACTCTGGCGCAGCGCTTTCTCGGTCTTCTTCTGCTTGATGGCATAGCGCAGCGAACGCTCCAGAAGTTGAGGGGTGAGATTGCTCTTGTCCAGATAATCGGACGCGCCCGCTTCCAGAATGGCGGCTTCAACCTCTTGTCCATCTTGATTGGTAAGCATGATGATAGGCTGGAGATGTCCCTCTGTCACGATCTTAACGAGTGTACTCATGCTGTTTCCTTCATTCAGATGGTAATCCAGAAGATAAGCATGGTATTCATCGGAACAGAGCTGTTCGTAGATATTTTCTGCGGGTTTGTACCAATCGATGATCGTGTTCTTCAGCATGGGATTTGCTTCACTAGCTGAGAATATCATATTCCGCAGGGACACAAAAACGCTTTCTTCTTCACCTACATAGAGGACAAGCGTTTTTTCAGACATACCCGCCTCCCATGGTCATGATAATCGAGTTGCCAAAGTGTTTCATACGCCAGGGTAAATCCTGCATAATTGGTTCGAGTTCTGCCAGGCGTTGAGGATTCTGGCGGGCAATTTCTTCCATAACAGTGCGTGGCAGGATCACATCCGACTTTACTCCTATCCTCTCGGCAGTCTTTTTACGCCAATCCCGCAGAATGTTCATCCGGGTGTTGAATTCGGCATCTGGGTAGGAGGTGGGCAGTTGCAGCTTATTCAAGAAATCATTCTCGCGTTGGGAACGTAGTCCTCGCTGGACTGCGCTCAGAATTCCGCTTTCGTATCGTTCTACCAGCCGCCGGTTGACTTCTGGCAGACAGGTTAATTCCTGTAGGTTTTGCGGGCAAGCGGTGGCAATGCTCGAAAGCATGCGTTCGGGTAAAACTTTGAAGACCGGACAATTGCGGGCGCGTGCCAACTCATCCCTATATAGCCACAATTCATATAAAACAGAGATCTGGCGGCGAGAAAAGCGGTTCATTTCGGCTATCTGGGAGACATTGGCTCTCAGGATATCGAGGTGGGTGTTTTTAGCAGCACCATTCACTTTACAAAAACGAGTGAAATCTTCTTGAGCTAATTCCATACGGTCAGCTTTTTCTAATTCACTCGCCAGAATATCCCTCAGGGAGATCAAATAATGCGTATCCAGGGCGGCATAGCGGATCAAGTCGGATGCCAACGGGCGGGTTCCCCAATTTGCACGCTGATTCTTCTTGTCAACATGGATATGGAAAACACTTTCCAGGACTGCACCAAGCCCGATATCGTTCCACCCCAGAATGCAGGCAGCCCACATTGTGTCAAAGAGATTGGCAAAAAGAAAGTTAAAATCGCGGGATAGGACGATGATATCGTATTCAGAGGCATGGAAAACCTTATGAACATCCGGGTTGGAAAAGAGCGGAGCGAGTTTCTTGATGTTGTCACTGCTCAATGCCAGCGGATCCAATAGGTAATCTGCCTGCGGCGTTGAAAATTGCATCAAACAAACCTGTTCTTGGTAGGCGTGCAGGCTGTTGGACTCTGTATCCACCGCGATGACCGGTTCGCGGCTCAAAATTGCCAGCAGATCGTCCACTGCCTGCGGCTGATTGATTAAGATTGGGTTCAAGCTGTATTCATGACTCATCCAAATTTCCGTTTCGCCAGCCGTTTTTCCATCACGAAGGCATCTTCTTCATCAAAGTAATATTTATGCCAGATATCCACCGATTGGTATCCGGCTTTGAGATAGAGCTTTTGGGCGGCATCATTCGATGCCCGCACACAAAGTCGAATGATGCCGCTCTTTGCCAGCGGTTCACAGGCATCCATCAGCAGCGATCCGATGCCGCCGTGTTGGTAAGCCGGCAAGACACCGATCGTTGCAATCCAGTTCGCCTGATCTTTCGATTTATATTCCATCGCCACAAAGCCTGCAAATTCATGAGCTAAGACGGCTTTGAGACGCACCAAATTGGGTAAGGTGAGGATGCCGATCAAATCCCATAACGGCCAGGCATCTTTGGGAAACGTCTTCTTTTCGAGTTCCTGCAAACTGCCCAGGTCGCGCCAGGTAGCGGGTATTATTTCAATTTTGCTATGCAGCGGCATCCCGTACCCTTCCCCTCCATTCGTTTATTCTTCTTTCTTCATGCTCAGGAAGTTTTGCATCATGCTGGAAAACTCCATTGGGAAGATAAATTTTGTTGAGGGTGCCATTCCCATCGCTTTCAAGGTTTCAAAGTATTGCAGAGTCATGGTCTTCTGGTCGATTTGTTGAGCAGCCTGATAGATGGTCTGTAAGGCAGAGGCAAACCCTTCCGCTTGCAGGAGCTGGGATTGCTTGGAGCCTTCTGCTCGTAGAATGGCAGATTGCTTTTCACCTTCAGCCTGCAAAATGGCGGATTGTTTCTGTCCATCGGCGACGTTGATGGCGGCTTCGCGCTTACCGGTTGACTCGATGACAACAGCCCGGCGATCGCGTTCCGATGACATCTGGCGGTTCATGGCGTCCGTGATCTCGCGCGGTGGAATGATCTCGCGGATTTCCACATTGGTCACCTTGACACCCCAGCGCTCGGTTACTTCATCTAAACGGGTACGCAGCATGGTGTTAATATGCTCTCGCTCCGAAAGAACTTCATCTAATTGAATACCGCCGACCACCGCTCGAAGCGTGGTGGTTGCCATACCCTGGGCGGCTGCCTCAAAATTGCCTACCTGTAGAACGCTTTGCATCGGATCGAATACTTTATAATACCACATAAAGTCGACCTGCATGGATGCATTATCCTTGGTGATGCAGACCTGGTGCGGAATTTCACGCACCTGTTCGCGCAGGTCAGCCCGCACAGCCCGGTCTAAGACAGGGATGAGAACTACAATGCCGGGACCCTTGGCACCAACGGCGCGCCCCAGGCGAAAGACGACCAGGCGCTGGTATTCCGGTACGACCCGGATCGCCGTGGCAAGCAGGGCGATGAAAAAGATAACAACTGCGCCGAGCAGACAAGTGAGTGTTGAAGCGGTTTCTATCATAAGCATACCTCCTAAGGCTGAATTTTATCAACTTCCTGTACGGTCAAAATTAATCCGTCCCGTCTGAGGACGCGCACGCGTCTTCCTCTGGGGATGGGGTTTTCACTGCGCGCACTCCACAATTCACTGTCTACCTGGACGGTGCCTTCATGGTGGACAGCAGTCTTCGCTTCCCCAATCGCGTGAATCAGCTTTTGCAGATCCTGCACAGGGCGGTGTTTAGATACTTCCATCGTCTTATGGGTGCCGAACCATAGAATGCCCCCTTCCAGGATAGACGCACACAAAATTAAGATGGGGTTTAATGGTGGGTACCAGGTTTCGCCTTTAAACAAAAAGGCACATCCAATCAGGAGCATCCCGATCGAGAGTGCCAAAAAGCCAGGGTGCCATCCTTTCCAGACAGACGCGTAAAACGGATAAATCGCCAGGATGATAACCACAAAAAACCAGGTGTTCAAAGGCAGTTGGGCGAGGATATAGCCGCTTGAAAGAATCAATGCCAGTGCTGCGGCTTCATACAGACCGCTGCCGGGTGATAATAACGCCATCACCGTGAATAAGACACTCAGCATAAATAGAGCATAACCTGCATCTGGCGTAATGAATACTTCCATATAGATATTATAATTGAATACGGATAAATTATCTATTAAAATCGGGATTTAGAGGGTATAATTTAACATGTAGACGAGTTCGTTCAAACGTGTTCGTTCGAGAGATAACAGCACGAAAGGAGCTAGGATATGCCGGTCGTTCGTGATTTGTATAGTAAACTTTATAATCAATATTTTCGTTCAGCCAAACCAATCCCCCCGGGTTCTTATGCCTTTAAGACACCGCCGGGGGCAGAATTGCCCTACCGTCTCCATCTGCGCATCGAACCAGATGGCAGCGGTTTATTAATTGTCAACGCTTCCACGGTTCTTCACTTAAACCGGACTGCGACAGAGTATGCCTTTCATCTTATCCATGAAACGCCCCGCGCAGAGGTGGGACACCTGGTTGCAAAGCGTTACCGTACCAAAGATAACCAGGCACAGCAGGATTATGACCAATTCAGCGCGCAGATCCATAACCTCATCCTTAATCCCGATCTGGATCCAAGTGCCTATCTGAATATCGAACGGCGTACGCCGTATTCAAAAACGCACTCGGCTCCCTACCGTCTGGACTGCGCCTTGACTTACCGCTTACCGCAGGGGTCAGAAGTCCAGTTCGCACCCGTCAAGCGCGTCGAGCGTGAGCTGGAGACGCAAGAATGGATTGACATTATCAACAAAGCCTGGCAGGCGGGTATCCCTCATCTGATCTTCACCGGCGGCGAGCCGACTCTGCGCCCAGATTTACCTGATTTACTGGCGGCGGCGGAAGTAAATGGTCAGGTAACCGGTCTTTTGACCGATGCTTTGCGCCTGGCAGATCGGGAATATTTCGAAACGCTGGCGCGCAGCGGGCTGGATCATATCATGGTCGTTCTGCACCCGGATCTGGAGCAAAGTTGGGAAGCGTTGAAAATCATTCTGCCGGATGAAATCTTCGCCGCGGTTCATTTAACGATCACACCCGAAAACAAAACACAGATTCCAGACTTGATCCAGAAGCTTAAGGAGATGGGTGCCAGTGCGCTTTCCTTGAGTGCGCTCGATATCTCGCTCAAAGCGGAATTAAAAAAAGCACAAGAACAGGCAGCCGGGTTGCATTTACCGTTGGTTTGGGATTTACCCGTTCCGTATTCAGATTTCAACCCGGTGGGGTTGGAGGTACAGGAAAACCTTCTAACAGAAGGAGAGAGTGGGCGCGCCTGGTTGTATGTAGAACCGGATGGTGATGTACTGCCGCAGCAAGGAGTGAACCAGGTTTTGGGTAATTTCCTGAGCGATCCCTGGGAGAAAATTTGGAAATATGGACTATAAAGACTATTACAAAGTACTTGGAGTCAACAAAGACGCCTCAGCCGAAGATATCTCGAAAGCCTTCCGGAAACTGGCGCGCAAATATCACCCGGACATGAATCCGGGCAATAAAGCCTCCGAAGATAAGTTCAAGGAGATCAACGAAGCGCATGAGGTGCTTTCGGACGCCGAAAAACGCAAGAAGTATGATCAATTCGGCTCCGAGTGGCAGCGTTATTCCCATTCCGGCGGAAGACCAGAGGATTTTAACTGGGGGCAATGGGGTTCACAGCAACCCGGAGCGGGCGGTTCTAATACGCGCACGATTAGCCAGGAAGATCTGGAGAAAATGTTCGGCGGAGGGATGGGCGGCGGTTTTTCAGATTTCTTCGAGACATTATTCGGAGGTTTTGGACGCAGCCAGACACCTGGGGCGGGGCGCGGCAGTTACGATGCACGCGCCCGGCGGGGACGTGACAGCGAACATACCCTCCAGATTACGCTGGAAGAAGCTTTTCAGGGCACCACCCGCGTCCTGCAGTATGATGGCGGGCGCAAGCTAGAAGCGAAGATTCCGCCCGGCGTGCGCAGCGGTTCAAAAGTGCGCTTAAAGGGGCAGGGTGATGGCGGTGCCGACCTGTATCTTAAGATTGACGTACTGCCGCATGCGGTTTTTCAACGCGACGGTGATGACCTCAGGTCTTCGGTTGCCATCGATCTTTTTACCGCCATCCTTGGCGGTGAAGTAGATGTGCGCGCCCTGGATAAAACGGTGCACTTGACGGTTCCTGGCGGGACACAGAACGGCAAGCTCTTCCGTTTGAGCGGTTTGGGGATGCCGAAACTGCGCAGCCCGAAGCAGCGCGGCGACCTGTACGCTGTGGCAGATATTCAACTCCCAAAAACTTTAAGTCAGGAAGAAAAGCGTTTATTCGAACAATTGCGGAATATGAGGAAGTGAAGCATGGAAAACGAATCGTCCACTAAGATAAGCCCTCTTTTAGATAAATTGGCGCGCCTGGGGGTTCAACATGCCATCGGAGGGTTATCTCAGATGGTGGGGGAGGATCTGGATTACACCGAACCAATCCTGTATTCAGTGCCGGTCTTGAAAGTGCCGGAATTCATCGGCGGGCCGGAAAACGAAGCGGTCGGTGTCTATCTGCGCGCCTACGGGGAGGCTTCGGGGCAGTTTATGCTCATTTTGCCGATTGCCAAGGCACTGGAGTTTGTCGATATGCTCATGGATGAACCGCCCGGCACCACCCAGGAACTGGATGACATGGGAAAGTCGGCGCTGGCGGAGATGGGCAACCTTTCGGGGACTTTTTTCTTGAACGCGGTTGCCGAGGTGACTGGATTGGAAACCATGCCCTCCGAACCGGCGGTGATGTTCGATATGGTGGCAGCCATTCTGGGTGTGATCGTTGCCACTTCTGCCGAACATGTGGACGAGATTTTGATTATCAAAACCAGTCTCATGCATGGGGATCACAATGTCCCGGCGGATTTCTGGTATATTCCGGATATGAATGCCATCGAAGCGTTGGAAAAGAAGTCTGCTCTATAGGCTTCTGATCCTAACTCCAGACCATAAAGCTTAGTAAGAGCTTCATGATCTGGAGTTTAGAATAATTCTTTCTTTAGGAAAACATGGCTTCTCTCTCTTTCACAGGTCTACAAAACCGAGAAAACAAGCCAGGTACTGTAACCGCTCCAACCGACAGTGTTGCCGGCGCGCACCGCCCATTTGTAACTGCCGGCTGGCAAATTGAGGGTGGGCGTATAAGAGCAGGTGCTCGTGCCGCAGGTGGGTGTGAACGAACTCGTGGCTAGTTTTGCAACAGGCGACAGGGTATTT
>JBAXBF010000056.1:0-14275 GCA_037142095.1 Chloroflexota bacterium | reverse complement strand
AGAGGCGGCTGACAATGTTATCTTTTTGCCATGTTCATCTCGCAAACTGCTCAATCGGGTTCATGGCTTGGTGCCCGGAGTGATCAAAGCCGGCTCCCTTTCGTTGGATTTAGAAAAAAACATCGTGGCATCGAATGGGAGCGAAAAGCCGTTGACGCCGCGTTTAACAAGTCTGTTGCTTAAATTAATGCAGCATAGCGGCGAAGTGATCGAGCGCAAAAAACTCTTTTCCGAAGTCTGGCATACCGACTATACCAATGATACGCGCACCTTGGATGTCCATATTTCCTGGCTGCGCCAGGCAATCGAAGTCGATCCCAAGAAACCCAAAATGATTATTACAGTGCGAGGGATGGGATACCGGCTGGACGTTTAATCCCGTTTCAATAGAGGATCAATGGTAAATAGTCGCCTGTCCCGGCACCGGTCGCCAGGCGGGACTATATTCTCCGGCTGAGCTTTCCATATTGAGTGGAATTTTCCGTTGCTGCATGCCGTCACGGCTGATCAGCCAGAGACTGTGTTTTATCCCTTCGGGCCAGCTTTCACATACAATCCAATTTCCATCCGGTGAAAAATCTGCATCCATTCTTGGAATACGATCGTCAATCAAGGGTCGGGCAGCAAACGATTCTACCGCGGAAAGATAGATATTAGGAATATTGTCTTCTGTTATGCGAAAATTAAAGGCGATGGTCTTTCCATCCGGCGCCCAATCGGGGTGAGAATAATAACCATCGTCGGGCGAAAGCGGTTTGGGATCGCTGCCGTTGGCATTCATGATCCAGATGCTTCTGCCTTTTGCGCTTCCGACAACATAGACGATTTTGGATCCATCCGGTGACCAGGCTGGCTGGAAATTCTGGGCTGCCGGTGTTGTCAGGGTTGTGATAGATTTATATAACTTTTTCAAGGTCGGTTGGTTATAATCAGCCAGTTCCAAAATATTAATAAAGGGATTGCCTTTACCGCGCAGGGAGGAAAAAGCAATTTGCTTGCCATCCGGCGCCCAGGCTGGGTCAAAATCTCCTTCATCGGACAGGGTCAATGCCCGGGGTAGAAGGGCTTTATCAGTGATCATGATCAAGTTGCTCTTGAAATAGACTTCCTGGCGCGCCGGACAGGGCGAAACAAATATCAGTTGATCCCCTAAAGGCGACCAATCCGGTTCACAGCCACCACCGGGGCGGCGGGTGATCTGGCGCAGGTCACTGCCGTTAACATTGGCAGCCCATATCTGCACCGGACCGATGCCTTTCGAGACAAAGGCAATTTCTCCCGAGCCGCCCCCCATCGGGGTTGCACCCATTGTTGCCGAAATGTGGACTGCGGACGGGTTGGGAACAGAGGTGGGTGTAAGCGTCGCGATTGCCTCTGTCGGGGTAGCAAGAAGCGGCGGCGCGGATGTGAATGTCTCCAAGGGTGTCAGGATTTCAGCCCCATCCGTTTCTTGCGTGAGGGTTGCTTCAGGGGATAGCGGAGTCTCGGTTGAGGAAATGAGTAGCGCAGTGGGTGTTGTCATCGGCTGGGGTGTTGTACCGGAAGATAACCCCGGAAAGCCGAGGAAAGCCCATGCGCCGAAAACCAATAATCCGCTACTTAAGGCAAACAGAAGAACAATTTGCCAATTGATAAAACGCGGGCGTGTTTCTCTTGAGCCGCCCACCGCCTTAAAGGATGTCCGCGGGCGTGTATCGCTTTGGGTATTCATCCGGTAGCTGCTCCAGGTTACGGTCAGGTTACCGACATAAAAACGGAGCGTCTCGGCTGCTTTATACAATGCCTGTTTGAAATCCTCGGCAGTCTGGTAGCGGTCATTGGGTTGAACGGACATGGCTTTTTCGATGACAGATGCCAGGGGGCGGGCGATTTTGGGATTGTGTTTTCGCAGCGGGGTGAGATGAATTTCTCCCATAATCCGCGCCAGACCGTCTTCTGGGATTTCACCACACAGGGCGGCATATAACGTGGCACCCAGCGAATATATGTCGGAGCGCGGCTCGGTATGAGAAGTGCCGTATTGTTCTGGGGGGGAATATCCCGGGGTCATGGCGCGTGCCCCTGTCGTGGTCGATTGCCCGCTTTTCAACATCTTGACCAGACCGAAATCCACCAGATAAACTTTCCCATTCGAGGTGATACGAATGTTGCCTGGTTTAATATCGCGGTGGATCACCTTCGACTGGCGAGTGTGCAGGTAGGTCAGGGCTTCACAGATCGTGATGCCGATCACTATGGCATTGCGTTCAGAAATGGTTCCACGCTGTTCCAACCATTGGCGCAAATCTTCCCCTTCGATATAATCCATCACCAGATACTGGATATCGTTGGTGATTTCAAAGTGATCGGTTACGCGCGGCAGGCTGGCATGGCGTAAAGAAGCCAGAATCGCCGCTTCCCTGCGGAACTGGCGCGCATAGGCTTCATTGACGAATAAATTCTCTTTGACGGCGACTTCGACTCCCAACCTCTCATCCAGAGCGCGATAAACAGCACCCATCCCGCCCTGTCCAAGGATTTCAAGGATGCGATAACGCTGGTGGAGAAGTGTGCCGTTTTCTAACATCGTTTTATCTAACCAACCTTATTTGGGTGAACTCTTTGCCACCGCATACACTCGCTCAAACTCAGCCAGATATTGGGCGGCGATCCCGGCGTTGTGGATGATCAGAAGGTTCTCATCATTCGATTTATCTGCGTTCTGGCTAAAATTGAAAGAACCCATGATAACCGTGTTATTGTCAATGATAAAGACTTTATGGTGTAAAATGTACGGATTACCGTCCGTCAATACGTCCATTTTGGCTTTTTTCATGAATCCGAGTTCGCTCTCTTTGTTATCAGAGTCGCGATTTTCAAAGATACCTTTCACATCAATCCCATTTTTGAAACGCTCATAAACCGCGTCTCCAATCGCATTACTTGTAAAAGAAAATGCCATGAAACGGATGCTCTTCTTCGCCTGTTTGATCGTTTGTACAATTTTTTTGGCGCATCCGTCTTCCGGTGAAAAGCACACCTCTATTGCGGTACCCTCGACGGTTAGCGTGGGGAAGTTATTGGCTGGTTTTTTTGCGTTTCCGAAGCGCTGCTCCCTGTACATCTTTTCAAATTCCTGTAAATAATAGCGTGCCAATTCAGGTGATTTGATATACATCGCATTGTTATCATTCCGAAATGTACAGGAATACTTCCAATTGTATGAACCTGTCCAGACAGCCTCCCGGTCCACCACCATAAATTTGTTATGCATAATCGATTCGGTGTTATGCGGGATCATGGGAATCCCCTCTTGCTTAAGATTCTTCATAACATCGATATCTGCCAGGGCGTGGGAATCGACAACCATGCGCACAGTTACCCCGCGCTCCTTGGCGCTTTTAATTGCATTTGCTACTTCTTCCAAATCCAGTTGGTAAATTGAAATATCCAGGCTACTTTTTGCGCTATTGATACCATTAATCAAGGCATCCTCAATATCCCGGTTGCGTGTCTGTGGTTTATCTGGATATTGGGGTGAAGTAAAATAGAGGTTATACCAGCTTTTCTCGCTTGTCGTGCTTGGGTCGGCAGGTGCCTGCGTCCCGCCTGGTATGGCTGTTGGTTTATTATTGGAAGGTTTATTTATTTTCGCCGGGGTAGAGCTTGCTTCCAGATTAATGATCTCTATGGATGAAGCTGGAGGCTGTTGGGAAAGGGAAGGTACAGATAACGGCGTAGGGGTAAGCAGCGTGATCCCTTGATCACACCCGATTAACAGGATGGATAACAAGACCAGGCTGGCGAACCATAGTGTCGTTTTTTTAATGTTTGTCATTCGTATATCCTGTACCCCAAGTTAATTCCAATAAAGTGGATTTAATGATTCAATAATCGAGCAATGTCCAGGATTCCTGCTATCTGTTGGATAAAACCCTCATCAGACAAATCCATGCGCTGGCTGTTGATTCGGTTCACAGAGCGCATAATACTCATCCCTTTTTGGATGGCGTTCTGAAATTGATCCGTGGTCATCGTGCTGAGATCCAATCCCCGGATATATTTTTCTCCCCAAGTCAGCAATGCCTTTGCGCCTTTATCGTCAAGCGCATCCGTCAGGGCTTCGTCTTCATGTAGTCGTTCTAGCGCTTGGGCGGCCTGGCTTTTATTGGATCTTGAACTGAGGTCATCCTCTGCAGTACTCATATCACCCTCCAGAGAGGTTTTTCTCCCATAACTTTGTCTTAAGATTAATGATAAATTAATATTTGCTATTTGTCAAACGATTATTACCCGAATAAAAGATTCTTTTCCATGATAAAATCATAAGCATTGAAACCAATGATTGCTAGAAATGGTTTATGCCTATCCATGCCTTGAGCATCAGCGACCGCGTCGTTGACATTATCTACAGCCGCCACATCCAACAGCGCTTTGGGGATATTGATCTTGTGCTCAGTTGTGGAGATTTACCCTATTATTACATTGAATACATCGTCAGCAGCTTGAATTCCCCCGTTTTTTTTGTGCGCGGCAACCATGATAAAGAAGTCGAATATAGCTCTGGCGGTCCGTATCATGGACCGCGCGGGGCGATCGATTTGCACCAACAGGTTGTTCGCGCTAACAATTTAATCCTGGCAGGTGTGGAAGGCTCTATCCGTTACAGCAAAGGCAGTTACCAATATACCCAGTTCGAAATGTGGCTCAATATCCTGCCGTTGATCCCCAAATTGCTTCTGAACCGCCTGCGCTACGGGCATGCTTTGGATATCCTGGTGACTCATGCTGCCCCCTGGGGAATCCATGACAAACAGGATTGGACTCATCAGGGTATCCATGCCTTCCGCTGGTTATTGGATACTTTCCAACCTGCCTATCATTTTCACGGGCACGTCCACCTCTATGGCGTAGACGCACTTCACCAGACGACTTACAAACACACCCAGGTCATCAATAGTTTTGACTACCGGCGCGTCACCCTTGACCTGAATATCCCCCATTAATCAGTTCACGGGTGTATTTATTTTGTCCGGGAGACTACCAACTAGGAGTCATCTGTCCTTTTTCGTCTCGATAGGGCGCCCACACCAAGGATAGGACTTGGACAGAGATATCCGTCTTTTTTGGTTTGATGGCTACCGTATCCAACGCTTCAGTGGCAGGGTTGCTCTTTTCTTTCACTGTTTCCATTTCTGCTTTGAACTCAGCATCCAATTCTTGTAATTGCTGCTGGTAAAGCTGTAAAGATTCTTTAGCCCGGTTGACATCGCCTTGCTGTCCAACCGTCCGTCCAATGGATTTGGCGGCTTGGGTCACATTCGCCTTACGCCCAGTAAATGCTCCGAGTAACGAAGACCCTATGGAAATGGCAGTCTGCATCCCGGCTTGCGTAACCTGGGCTGCTTCCCGGTCGACGACTACTTGTGCTCTTTGGATCTTTTCATTCAAAGCTGCTATCTTGGGTGCAAATTTTTTGCGTAATGTATCGCTTGAGTCGTCGCGCAGCTCGCGGGTATTTTGCTGTAAGCGCACTCTGAAATCTCGCTCCGACTCGCCTGGCTGAGATAATTGTCCACTGCTGGGACTTTGTAGGAATTCCAATTTCTGGCTGCTATAGAGCCAGGTGATAAAATCGCGGTTCCAATTGGCATAAATTTTGGCGTTCGATGCGATTTCGGGTAGGTCACCAAATTGGGCGCCCTGGACTGGGGTTTTATCCAAATCGTTGATGGCAATCCCAGCCTCTTGGGCTTCTTCCCAGTTGACGGGTACAGCCTGGTCGGTTATGGATGTCAGAAAGACGGATGATTGTGTTTCATCCACCTTGGCTTTGGCGTCGGTGAAATGTACTTTGGCAGCGCCCACTAACATGGGTTGGTAAGTGATCCCGCTGTTGCTGCCCCGTAACGGAATGAAAAACTGGCTGATTCCGGGGGGTAAGGTCGGTTGGATGCCAGCCGAGGAAACGACAGGTTTGGTGCTTGAACTGCCAGCCACTGGTGCCGCTGCGCTTGTTTTGGCAGGCGGCGCAGCAGCCTTTTGAGCCTCGGGAGAGGATGCCGTCAGGGTGCTTTTATACGGATCCATGATCTGCTTGATTTGATCACGGGTCAAGGGACCGCGCAGATAGGATAAAGTCCACCGCGTCTGAAAGACAACCGGTGCATCATCATGCGTATTATTCATTAAGAACACCCGGCTGCCCAGTCCAGCAAGCAACTGCTCCATTTTTTGGCGGTCAAACCCGCTACCCGTGCTTGCCGAAGCACCCTCTAAACCTTCGATTACTCTGCTCTTATCCCGTTCAGTCTGCAGGCGACCGATGAACCAGGTGCCCGTATTCGAGAGTCCTTTATAATCCAGGTCGACAGGATTCTGGGTGGCAAGGAGAATTCCTACCCCGAAAGCCCGCCCTTGCTTAAGCAACGTCAGCAGAGGCTGCTTGGAAGGTGGATTGGCTGTGGGAGGGAAGTAACCGAAAATCTCATCCATATAGACCAATGCTCGCAGGCTGGATGTTCCTGGTTGGGTGCGCATCCATCCCAGAATCTGATTCAGAAGCATGGAGACGAAGAACATGCGCTCAGCATCATTTAAGTGAGCTATTGAGAAAATGGCTACACGCGGTTTACTCTGGGATGTATGCAGAATTTGGTTAATATCCAATGGGATTCCTTCCATCCAGGCATTAAACCCAGGGGAAGCTAAAAGATTGTTCATAGCCATCACCAAAGCAAAGCGATCTTTGGCTGAATAGAAGGACTCTAAATCCAGGACGCCAATCTTGGAAACCGGCGGTTTCTGGATTTGTGCAATCAGGGTCGCCAGGTCCAGGTCTTGTCCCTGCTGCCACATCTGTCCAATGATCGTAGACATCAAGATATGCTCACGGCTCTGTAAAGGATCAGCTTCAATTTTAAGTAATCCTAACAGACTCGTCACCGTAGAAGTAATCCGCTCTTGGAGTAACTCGCTATCTTTCAATATCTCCGGAGCTGGAACCGCGAAGGATTTGAGGATCGATACGGGAATACCTGCATTACTTCCTGGCGTAAATATGACAACTTCAGCCGCATCGCGCAGCCGCTGAATACGCAACCCGTCTTCACCCCAATCGGCGAGCCCTTTTTGCCACATACTGGCTTGCTGCTTGGCAAAATCTTCCACGGAGAGCCCTTTTCGGTTAGCATCGTCTGGATTGACCCAGGGTAAGAAATCTTCACCACGTAACGCAGGGAAGGTAAGTAATAAATTACTCAGGTCTCCCTTGGGGTCGATCAGGATGGACGGTACGCCATCAATGGCTGCCTCTTCAATCATATTGATACACAGTCCAGTTTTACCACTGCCCGTCATACCCATGACCACTGCATGGGTTACCAGATCGCGAGAATCGTAGAGCAACAAGTTTTCTTGGATTTTTTTGGTGCTTAGGTCATACTCGCGTCCCAGATAGAATGTGCCAAGTTTTTCAAAGTCCTGCATGATATTTGCTCCTTTTAAATGAAAAGTTAGAGTTTATTAAAAGGGAACCTCGGTTTCCCGAAATCTACTCATCCGCCATAATTCCTCAGTGCGATTTCATAATAATTATACATTAAACGGTGCCGTCATTACAACTCACATGCGATTTAAGAGGAGGTATAAAAGCGAAGTTATGATTGAATCCCCGATTCGGTATCGATCTTTTTCAAAGTAAAATAGAATTGGATCACGCGGCGTACAATCGGAGCCGCTACTTTTGCTCCTTCACCGCCGTTATACATAAAGGCAACCACAGCGATCTCAGGATTGTCAAAAGGTGCGAAAGCCAATGTCCAACCGTGAGTGGGCCAGTTACCCGGTTTGCATAGGTTTTTGGCTTGGGCGATATTATCACAGTATTCGGCTGTCCCGGTTTTACCTGCAGCCGGTACATCTACAACGCTGAATTCATCTTTGAGGGTGCCGCGCACGACTGCATTGCGCATTCCTTCCTGAACTTTTTTAATGACGTAAGGATCGATATTCTTATATTTACCCAGGGAGCGGCATGAACTGCCCACGCTCTGCTGTTCTTCAAACTCTTCGACGACGTAATCTTTGGTAACATCCCACTTAACCCGCGGTTTGAAAGGTTGGACGATATTGCCCTCCCCATCGGTATATTCCCGCACGACGGTGGGCTGCATCAAAATGCCATTATTGGCGATGGTTGAGGCGGACATCAATACTTGCAGAGCCGTCACCAGAACATAACCCTGTCCTACGCTGGCGATATAAGTATCTCCGGTGGACCAGTTTTCACCCTGGTTGAGGCGTTTCCAGGTGGGATCAGGAATCAAGCCGTTCGCTTCGCCGGGAAGTTCAATGCCGGAGGGTTGTCCAAATCCCAGGGCGCGGGCATAGGTGCCTAAGCGGCAGACTCCCAAACCCTTGGGAACTTCATCCTTATAACCGCCCCCGAGTTTGTAGAAGTAAATATTACTGGAATTTGCAATCGCTCCGACGAAATCGATACTTCCAAAACCACCTTGCGCGCGATTCCAGTCAACGTATTCGCGTGGTTTACCCGGATCGTTGGCGTAATATTTTTCAGTCAGGGTGATGACGCCCGGTGCATCGATGAACTGATCGGCAGTGATGACGCCTTCATTGAGGGAACCCGTAGCCGTAACTAATTTAAAGACCGAACCGGGTGGGCGTTCTGCCTGGATGCCGTGATTAAGCAGCGGTTCGCGCCCATCCAATGTCAATTGTCTCAGGTAGTAGGCAGGGATGATGCGCGCCATGCGATTGTTTTCGTAAGAAGGAAAGGAGACCATCGCTAAAACTTCACCAGTTTTTGGATGGATGGCAATCACCACCACGCTCGTGGCGCGGATGCCAGTTCCTGAGATGCGGTTGAGGTTATTCATTTGCGCTTCCGCGATATCGTGAGCACCTTTCTGCAGACGCGTATCGATCGTCAAGCGCACATTCAGACCTGGTTTGGCTTCTTGAATTGACTCCAGATCGCGCAGGATTTTTCCACCGACATCCACTTCCACGACGCGTTTGCCATTGGTACCCCCCAGTTTGTCCTGTAAAGATAGCTCCACTCCCGCGTATCCTACTTTGTCACGGGCGGGGACAAGCCGCTGAGCACGATACTCTGCTTCCAGTTCTGCTGGAATGGGTCCCACATAACCGACGACATTGGCTGTAAGTTCACCCGTTGGGTAATCCCGCACAGGGTCAATCTCAATCCCGATCCCGGGCCAATCTGCGGATTTTTCCTGGATCACTTTTGCCGTTTTCTCGTCGATATTGCATTTAATCCTGACTGCTGTATACGGCGTCGAGGTTAAACCATAGTCTGCGACTTCCCATATTCCGTGATCATCCGTTTCATTGCAAGGTACATAAGGATCATCGGCGCTGATTTTTGCACCGTTCACCGGTTTTCCAATCAAAGTGGAAAGCTGCCGGAATCCTTCCTGCATTGCACCTGGATCGTCTGGCAACTCCCATGGGTTGATAACCACATTATACGAGGCGATATTGCGTGACAGGACGGACCCCCTGCGGTCCGTAATAGTGCCGCGCAAGGCTGGTAGATTGATCTCTTTTTTGCGGTTACTTTCTGCCTGTGCATTCCAGGATTTACTCTCTTCTCCCAGTTGGAGGTTATACAATCGGATCAGGTAAAAAACGTAGATTCCAGCCAGGATGCCGAAATAAATCAGGATGCGCCAAGGATCTATGTTGGCTGTGTATTGTTTTGCTTCTCTTGTTTCAGGAGTTGGAATATTCTCCGTTCCTAAATCTTTTTCTGCCATAATTCTTTTTCCTTAATTCTCTCCAGCCTTCATTTCTGGTTATTAAGCCTCAATGACTTCAGGATAGAGTTGTTCAGCCAGACCACCAACCAGGGTATAAACCACAATTGATAAAAGTAAATTGAGGATCAGGCTGGGCACAATAATCAAATTCAAGGAAGACAGGAGGGGAAGAGGGTGTCCTCCGAGGTATAAAATTCCCCAATTAATCATCAGGCTAATGAGGGAACCGAAGAATGTGGACACCAACATCGCCAGGATGGGGCGCTGCCATACCCGTCTTCGCAATAATAAAGTAATCCCGGTTGCCAGCAAATAGCCCCCCAACAGTGCATAGAAAGGGAGCGCGGAAGGGATACTTACCAAAACAGCGCCAATCACAGCCCAATGCCAGGCAGTATCCACACGCTCCTGCAATGCCCATGATATTATGGTGAGCAGGACGATGTCTGCGCTGCCGTGTAAGAGCATGAAATTACTTACGAAGGCACTCTGTACCATCACCAATATCATAAGTAAAGGGAAACCAACCAGGATGCTCATTTTTTATGGGGTCGCCGGTGTAGGTGTTGGAACGAGCGGTCCGATATCGATTGGCTTGAAATTCGTGATAATCATGACGATCGTCAGATTTTTAAAATCTACGGCGGGTTGTACGGATGCAGTCTGAAAAAGATCAAACTCCCGTTTGCGTACCCCAGTTATTTGACCGATGAAGATATTGGGGACGTAGTTGCCACCCAAACCAGATGTGAGCACCAGGTCTCCGGGTTTAATGTTTGCGTCCAGGGGTATGCGGTCGAGATAGATATCTCCGGTAATCGAACCGATTAATTCCACCTCTTCCACCTTGGCAGTCTGCAAGCGTACGCTGATTCCAGCCAGATCATCTGTGCCTGAGGGTGACTCTTTGAGATTGACGTTCACACTGACGGCTGGGTCGGTGATTAACCGGACACGGGCTGCCCCGGCAGTGACGGAAATGACCCGCCCAACCAAACCTTGTTCCGTAACGACAGGCATACCGCGCCTTAAGCCGTCATTCGAGCCGCGGTTGATGATAACGTAATGCATGAAAGGGCTCGGATCGCGCCCGATGACGGATGCTGCCAGATAATCGTTTTCAGGGTTTGCACTGGCAAATTTGAGTAAAGACTTGAGCACTGTGACATCTTCCATCTGTTGCTGTAAGTCCACGATCTGACTGCGCAGACGCGCCACTTCACTTTCCAGCTCGGTATTGCGCTGTTGAAGTTTGGCAGTGTCGCGCGGGGCGTTCAGGAAAAGGTTAATTGCCTGATAACGCCCAGAAAACCATGTCTGCGCCGCAATCATAGGAGAGAGGGCAATGCCCGTCAGGGAAGAAAAATAACCACCCAGAGCAAGCAGTAAAATTCCAATAACAATGAATGCCAGGGTGATATTTTGTAAAATTCGAGGAGGGATTCTCATTCTTTAATGGATAGAATCTATGAGTGGCGAGTGCTGCCGCGCTCCAGTCCGACCAGATATCCTTTTAAATTATTAAAATCTTCCAAAACAAATCCAGCACCGCGCGCCACACAAGACATGGGGCTTTCTGCCACCCAGGCACGAATCTTCAATTCTTCGGTGATGCGCCGGTCTAATGCGCCCAATTGCGAAGTGCCACCTGCCAGGCAGATTCCGACATCCATCAAGTCAGCGATGATTTCCGGTGGGGCTTCGTCCAGGGCGTCGCGGATCGTGTCGATTATGGTTTGAACCGAGCCTGACATCGCCTCCCGCAGCTCGACCGAGGATACTTCCACAGAATCTGGCAGTCCGGTAATGAGGTTGCGCCCGCGCAGAACCATCGTTCTTTCCTGAGGTAAGTGGTATGCAGATCCGATCGACATTTTTGCCTGCTCTGCCATGCGCTGACCGATGAGGAGGTTATATTTGTTGCGCATATAACGGATGACATCTTCATCTAATTCATCGCCGGCGACCCGCAGAGAACGGGAGACAACGACGCCTCCCATCGAAAGGGCTGCTACTTCGGTTGTGCCACCCCCGATGTCCACGATCATGGATCCACCAACTTCATCAACCGGCAGTCCGGCTCCAAGCGCCGCTGCTACGGGTTCTTCTATAAGATAGGCTTCGCGTGCCCCGGCTGCCATCGCTGCATCATGTACGGCTCGTTTTTCCACTTCCGTCACGCCGCTGGGGATGCCAATTACCACTACTGGACGCGGTACCGGAACGATGGTTTGCTGGTGTACCTTGCCGATGAAGTATTCCAGCATCGCTTGCGTGATCTCGAATTCTGCGATGACGCCATCTCGTAATGGACGGATCGCGATGATGTTCGCAGGTGTGCGTCCAACCATATCTTTGGCTTCAAGCCCGATGGCTTTAGGTTCATGGGTGCGTTTATCGATTGCTACCCAAGATGGCTCATTGATGACGATGCCTTTTCCCTTAACATAAACAAGTGTGTTTGCTGTGCCTAGGTCGATACCGATGTCAAGAGAAAAGAAACCTAAGAGCCAATTTAATGGATTGAATGACAATGACGTTCTCCTAATTTTACGATATGGTCAATAGAAGGGATTAATAATTAACCAGGATACGCGCTAAAAAGAAGGCTTCCTGCTTCAGCCCTTCACTATGAAATCAGACTATATTATACACTATGTGGCTTAACGTTTGGTTAAAAGAACCATTATTTGTAGGCTTATCTCTCCAGATGTGATATAAACATCTACGAAATTTGATTTATTAACGTTACAAAGCATTCAAGAGGTCTCTATGTGTGGCATTGTCGGTTATATTGGTCCGAAAGACGCAACCCCCATTATTCTGAAT
Organism: Chloroflexota bacterium; assembly: GCA_037142095.1. Lineage (GTDB taxonomy): Bacteria > Chloroflexota > Anaerolineae > Anaerolineales > DRKV01 > JBAXBF01. Next base: position 1,661 of record JBAXBF010000056.1, on the reverse strand, counting down.
GGTCTAAAACGCCTGGAATATCGCGGCTATGATTCAGCCGGTGTAGCAGTTATCCAGGACGGCAAAATTGAAGTTCGGCGTGATGTCGGGAAACTTGAACGTTTGCTGGATTTAGTGAAACAATCTCCCATCGCTGGACGGGTTGGCATTGGTCATACTCGTTGGGCAACCCACGGTGAGCCTTCGGCTCGTAATGCGCATCCTCATCTCGGTATGACGGGAGAAGTTGTTGTTGTTCACAATGGAATTGTGGAAAATTTCCTCGAATTGCGTGCCGAACTGACCGCCGAAGGGGCATTATTCAGTTCCGATACCGACACAGAAATCATAGCTCATATGGTTGAGCGTTATCTTTCACAGGAAACCGGGTTAAGCGAGGCGGTGCGCCTGACGCTTAGCCACCTGCATGGAGCGCATGGCATCGTGGTGATGTCATCCCGCGAGCCAGATAAAATCGTTGCCGCCCGCATCGGCAATGCAGGGGGCGTGGTGATTGGTTTGGGTGAGGGCGAGACTTTTGTTGCCTCCGACCTGCCTGCCATCTTAGAGCATACCCGCCGCTTGATATTCCTTGAATCTCGCCAGATGGCTATCATAAGCCGTGAGGGTGCCCGCATCCAAACATTGGAATGCGCTCCGGTTGCCTTCCAGATTCATAATATCCCATGGGACCCGATCGCAGCCGAGAAAGGCGAATACCGGCACTTCATGGAAAAAGAAATCCAGGAGCAGGGACGTTCCCTGACGGATACCATCCGCGGGCGGGTTGATTTTGAAGAGGGTCGCATTCTTTTGCCCGAATTGAACCTGACGCCCGAAGTGGCGCGCCGGCTCGAAAAAATTGTCATCACCGCCTGCGGCACAGCCTATCACGCCGGTCTGGTCGGTAAAATGCTCATCGAACGGATTGCGCGTATCCCGGTGGAAGTGGACATCGCCTCCGAGTTACGTTACCGCGATCCGTTGATCCATAAGAATATGGTGGTATTATCGATCAGCCAATCTGGTGAGACTGCCGATACCCTGGCAGCCATGGAAGAGGGGCGTAAGAAAGGGGCGCGGCTGTGGTCGATTGTCAATGCCATCGGTTCACAGGCAATGCGTATAGCTGACGGTTGTATATCCATGCAGTGCGGACCTGAAATTGGGGTCGCTTCGACCAAAGCCTATACGGCTCCCCTGGTTGATTTGTACATGCTGGCAGTCCTCCTGGGAGATCTGCGCGGGGTGCTCACTGAGGAAAAACGCCATTCTCTCGTCGCTGATCTGCGCCTGGTGCCTGATCTAGCCGGAAAATGTTTGGAGAGCGAGGAGGACGTGAAAAAACTCGCCCGCATCTTGATGAACGTTAACCATTGCCTTTACCTGGGGCGCGGGATCAATATGCCCACTGCTTTCGAAGGCGCTTTGAAACTCAAGGAAATCTCATACATTCATGCTGAAGGGTATCCGGCGGGCGAAATGAAACATGGTCCCATCGCCCTAATCGACCGCGAGATGCCGGTGGTAGTCATCGCGCCGCGTGATCCCTGGTATGAAAAGATGTTCAGCCAGATCGAACAGGCGAAGGCGCGCGGTGGGATCGTCATTGCAGTTGCCACGCAAGGCGACGAACTCATTCCGACGGTTGCCGATCATGTGCTCTGGATTCCTGCCTGTCC
>JBAXBF010000055.1:0-14399 GCA_037142095.1 Chloroflexota bacterium | reverse complement strand
CTTTATATACAAAACAAACATGCCCTCTGAAGGATGAGGTATAATAACAACGATCTATAAAATTCTCACAATGGAGTATTTATGCCAGTAAACACCGCAATCGAGCACGCTCGCAATAACCGCGAACGCATTCTCGAAGATTTAATCACCTTTTGCGCTATCCCTTCGATTTCCAACAACATTAATTATTATAATGACGTTCAAAGAGCCGCAGAGTGGCTAAGAGACCGGTTGAGCGCTACCGGTCTGGACAACATTCAGATCATCCCAACTGAAGGTTTACCAATTGTCTACGCCGAATCAATTAAAGCAAAATCAGACGCTAAAACGGTGCTCATCTATGGACACTATGATGTACAACCTGCAGAAGCAGAAACCCTTTTAGCCTGGCACACCAACCCCTTCGAACCCGTAATCAAAGAAAACAACTTGTTTGCGCGTGGTGCAACTGATATGAAAGGGCAGATCATGGCAGCATTGGCAGCAGTTGAAGCCATTATGCAAACCGGCGATTTGCCTGTAAACATCAAATTCTTTTTGGAAGGCGAAGAGGAGATCGGTTCGCCCCATCTGGAAACCTTCATTAATGCCAATCAAGACTTGCTTTCTTGCGATTTATGTCTGAATGTGGATACTGGCATGATCGCGGCAGATCTTCCGACGATATGTTACGGATTGCGTGGTTTGACCTATTTCGAATTGAAGATATTTGGTCCAAAGCATGACCTTCATTCGGGTTCTTTCGGCGGGGCAATCCATAATCCAGCCCAGGCATTATGCGAAATCATTGCTGGAATGCATGATGCACAAGGAAAAGTTACCTTACATGGTTTCTATGACAGAGTACATCCACTCAGCCAGGAAGAACGCGAAGAACTCGCTCAATTGCCTACAGACAGCCAATTTTACAAAAATCAAACTGGGGTTGCTGAACTTTGGGGAGAAGCAGGTTACACAGCCGACGAACGCGCCAGCGCACGCCCTACATTAGAATTAAATGGTCTCTATTCTGGTTTTACCGGTGAAGGTGCCAAGACTGTACTACCAGCCTATGCAATGGCAAAAATCTCCTGCCGCTTGGTACCAGATCAAATTCCAGATGAGGTACACCAGCAATTACTGAAATATATGGAAATTCATGCCCCTGCCACCGTGCGTTGGGAGTTAACGCGGATTGGCAAAGGCGCTCCAGGAATCGTTGTGGAGCGTGATTCTTGGGGTATTCGTGCAATGAGCCAGGCACTCGAGCAAGTATGGGTTAAACCACCCTTATTCAACCGCATAGGCGGCAGTGTGCCAGTAGTTCAATACATCAAAGATATCATCGGAGTCGATGTAATAAACACCGGCTTCAGCCTGCCAGAAGACGGAATGCATGGTCCAAATGAAAAACTTCATTTACCAACTTTCTATAAGGGCATAGAAGCATTGATTCATTTCTTTTTTCTGCTAAATATATAGATTGGTTTATTAATAAAGAGGACGCAATTATCAAGTGTTATAATAATATCAAACACAGTATCATCAAAATTGATGAGGATCGTTTAAGATGAACAATACCAGATATAGTATTTTTCAAGCGAATAGCATCAAATATCTAGAGCAGCAGCTTGTTCCAGCGTCGCTTCATCTTACCTTTTTAGATCCGCCTTTTAATCAAAACAAGGAATACGATTTTCACGACGACAATTTGCCAGATGATTTATATTGGCAAATGATACAATCTGTCTGTCAAGAGACCTATAATTTGACAGAAAAAGGCGGTGCAATCTATTTCATGCAGCGCGAAAAAAATACTGAGAATGTTATGAATTGCTTACGTAAAGTTGGCTGGACATTTCAGAATTTAATCATCTGGAAAAAGAAAACTTCGGCAGTTCCTTGTTCTAACAGATATGGAAAACATTATCAAATAATCGCATATGCCATCAAAGGCAATAAGCCACGCGTGTTTAATCGGTTGCGCATCTCTCCGCCATTACCACCGAATTATCGATATGAACGAGAAAATGGAATATTTGTTACAGATATATGGGATGATATTCTTGAATTAACATCAGGATATTTTGCTGGGGATGAGGCATTACGTGGTTCTGATGGTGAGCGATTTCATAAACAGCAAGCTCCGATTTCTCTGTTATTGCGTATACTCCTTTCTTCAACTATGCCAGGAGATATGGTCTTCGATCCTTTTGCAGGTACAGGAACAACGCTCGTTGTTGCCAACCAGCTTGGTAGATTGGGTATTGGAATTGAAATTGATCCAAAAAATGTAGATATCATTCAGAATCGTCTTGAAACTCCACGTGCCGCAGATGACATACAAAAATATATTACAGATTATCGATTCACTCCTCAATTAGAAAATATATGGGGTAGTGCTCAGCCAATTGTCTCAGGAACACAGCACGTGCTACAAGCCAGTCTCTTTCCATAAACTTCTTAATATGTTTTCAATCTATCATTTTTGGAAAAATCTATTTCAATATAAAACCAATTTTCTAAGTGTAAATGATTTGGAGGATTTTCCTTTTAATACTGACATGCTTTCATGTAAAAACAAAGGAATATTTCCTGATCTAGCTATTCGTATTAACCAAGATCGTTTAATTTTCAATGGGGGTGAACTTATTGAGTTAAAAGATAGTATGTCTTATACTGTAAGTTCATTTAATTCTACGATACCAACTAGACGGAAAAAAATTAAGGATTTAATTCTTACCGAAAACAGCAGTCTCCGGCAAAAAATGGAGGATGCTGGGGATGATGTTTTTTCCTTACCCGAGCGAGAAGTCTATTACTTAGTACGCGGACGCAAAAAGGGTCACACCAAAGTATGCCTCGTTCATGGAAGTTTCTTTGAAACCATCCACACAGATGAACTCATTCAACAATCTTTCTCGCAAGTCCTGGTAGAAAGAGTACAAAAAAGTGGTTTGCAGTTGTCGGATCGTCTAAAAGCCGAGATTCTATCTATTTTTACAGATCAACGTGCATTCAGTAAGGTACGAGATATACAAAAGTCATCTGTCAAGTTACGTTTCAGAATCATGAGTGAAGTTAAACCAGAAGGAAATATTTTGAATGCCAGAATATATCCTCAGATTGAAGATGACACGCTCAATTTTGTTCTTCCATTTTATTCTCCAGAAGAAAATGCGGAACATATACGGAAATTAAAATTAGTATTATCGCAGGATGATTTTGAAAGCTTTAAAGTTTTAACAATAAAACACCCATTAAATGGCGAGTTTGTAGTGTTTCAAAGTAGCTTATCATAATTATTTGCTAAACAAAATAAGAAGGCAATACCATGTCAGAGTCAAAATTAAAAAGTTATGGAGGGTCAGCGCTGATCGAAGGTGTCATGATGCGCGGCAGTTTGTCGGTCGCCCTGGCAATGCGTGCCCCCAATCAAGAAATCGTTATAAAAACAGAACCACTCGGCACCATCTATCGCAGCAAGTTCACGAAAATTCCTTTCCTACGCGGATTGGTGCTCCTCTGGGACGCGCTGGGGTTAGGCATGAAGGCGTTGACCGTCTCCGCAAACCTGCAAACCGGCGAGGACGAAAAACTAGAAGGGGCACCCCTGTTCTTTACAATCTTGTTCGCTATTGCATTAGCAGTCGGCATGTTTTTCCTGCTGCCTGCTGGTATAGGTCATCTGGCAGTGCAATATCTGGGTATGTCGGATTGGTGGAGCAATGTTCTTGAAGGTGTGCTCCGTCTGGTGATTCTTATCTTGTATCTCGCCATCATCGGTCGAATGCCCGAGATCGCACGGGTCTTTGCTTACCATGGCGCTGAACATAAAACGATCAATGCTTATGAAGCCGGAAGTGAATTGACCCCGGAAAAAGTAAGTCAATTCCCGATAGAACATACTCGCTGCGGCACTGCCTTTCTGCTTGATGTCGTCTTCTTTTCCATCATTCTATTTGGCATATTGGGTCCTTTACCGATCGAATGGCGCCTTATCAGCCGTGTCCTGTTGATTCCGGTCATTGCCGGAATTGCATATGAATACATGCGCTGGACAGCAAATCACATCGAGAACTCATTGGTCTGTATGATAGCAAAGCCCAATCTTGCCCTACAGCACCTGACCACGCGCGAACCATCCAACGATATGCTGGAAGTTGCGATTGCTTCGTTCCATGCTATGCGCAAGGCGGAAGAAGATCAAATTATCCTTTAGGGAGCTACACTCAATGCATACCGAATTCGCAAAATACATCATGCAACAATCTGGACGAATGCCAATGCCTATTGGTGTCTATGCTGGGTTAGAGATGGCAAAAACCACGGTACGTCAAGCGATATCAGATGCGAATATCCAGGCAGAAGCCGTATTAGCCCTTCACGAATATTTCCAGACTCCTGTTTTGCTGACCGCAATGGATTTAAGTGCCGAGGCGGAAACCTTTGGCTGTGAAATTCGCATGTCAGACGAAGAAATTCCAACTGTCATCGGGAGATTGGTCACCAATCGCGCCCAAGCAGAATCTCTGCCTGACCCTCAACCAGGGGACAAGCGAACCCACGTTCACCTTGATGCAGCCAGGAAATTGGTTTCAAGTCATAAAAATGTACCCGTTTTAGGTGGACTTATTGGTCCATTCTCACTGGCAGGCAGGTTGTTTGGCGTCAGTGAAGCCTTAGAATTAACCATCAATGACCCAGATTTAATGATATTCCTTCTGGAAAAAGCCACAAGATTCTTAACTGAATATTCGCGGGCTTTCCGTGAAGCGGGTGCAAGCGGCGTGATTATGGCAGAACCAGCCGCTGGGCTGCTATCACCACGCGCTTTGGCTAAATTTTCATCTGTTTATGTGAAGCGAATCGTTGATGCAGTACAGACGGAGAATTTCGCCGTCGTTTATCATAATTGTGGAGCAAAAATTGCTCATCTGCCAAAAATTCTGGAAGCAGGTCCTGAAATATTCCACTTCGGTGCACCGATGGATTTACTGGCAGCTTTAGAGCAAGTGGATGGTAAGGTGATCCTGGCTGGCAATCTTGATCCAACCGCAGTATTTTACAGTGGAACAGCAGAAGAAGTGCACAATCAAACGACACAACTGCTGAAATCCACAAAGCAATACCGTAATTACGTTATCTCTTCCGGCTGCGATCTTCCACCGGGTACACCTCTTATAAATCTGGAGACGTTTTACGAAACAGTTCGGAAAGAATAAGAAGCATAGTCAGCGCAAAAAGTTGAGATCAACCTGCATCTTATGCTGAATTGCCGCCAGGTAAAGGAGAAATATGACTATTAAAGATGAAAATCTTATTTCAATTGCCCATGAACGTGCTCTCGATATTCTGCGTCGTTGTATCACTCCTTACGGCTTTCGTGCATCCGCAAACACGGCTGGTTATCCCCAAATCTGGGGAAGAGACAGCATAATCACTTTCCTTGGTGCGGCAGCGAGTGGAGACCCAGAACTGATTGCCACAAGCCGCACCTCACTTGAAACGCTGGCTTCACGCCAATCAAAACTCGGATTGATCCCTCTTAATGTTAACCCGGACACTGGCATTATAAGCACCGAAAATGCTGGAGCGTGTGACCCTAACCTTCTTTTCATATTGGGACATTATCTCTATTTCCAGATCAGTGGGGATCACAACTTTCTAGCAGAAAACTGGGAATATATTGAAAAAGCCATTCTTTGGTTGCAATACCAGGATATGAACGAATGTGGTCTACTGGAAGTTCCTGAAGCAGGTAATTGGATGGACCTACTTTCAGTGCGCTATAATACCCTCTACGACAACGTTCTATACTATGCTGCCACATTGGCTTATGAAGAATTACGCAAACAACCTAAGGTGGAATCTGGATGCCAGCATGGTGATGTATCGGCTGCCTGCATCCATGAACGCCTCAATCTGCTATTCTGGGTCGACCGTTGCTGGGTTGCCGAGCACTTCGCCGAACACTTGGAAAAACTTAAATCCATCCGTCTGGAATGGTTTATGTTGTATCATAATATCGGTACAATATCAAGCCGCCCCTTTTATCTTCCTTGGGTTGCATTTCGCGAATATGGGGATTGGTGCGATAGTTTAGCAAACTGCCTCGCGATTCTTACTGGTGTGGCAGATGGGCACCGTGCTGAACATATTCTACGTTACATGCTTCAGGTTGGTATTGCCGAACCTTATCCTACAAAAGCGATTCACCCCCCCATCTACCCAGGAGAATCGAACTGGCGGGAGTACTACCGCAGCCGCACGCTAAATTTACCCCATCAATACCATAACGGCGGAATATGGCCAATGATTGGGGGTTTTCATGTTGCATCGCTTGTGCGCCGTAAGCATACAATCGAGGCAGAAACTTTACTGTTCTCTTTAGCGAAAGCCAACCAACAGGGTTTCTATGAAGAGTGGGAATTCAACGAATGGTTGCACGGTGAATCCGGTCATTCGATGGGTTTTAACCAACAAGCCTGGTCAGCCGCCATGTTCCTCTATGCTGAAAATGCTGTTAAGACAGGAAAATTACCGCTCTTCGACAGTCTCCTGGCAGCAAAACCCGCATCAGCAGTTGCGAGCGAACAACACGAACCCTTCGACCATGCCGGTGGAGGACCTACTTAGAAATAGATTCACACAAAGTCGACCTGTTTTACGCCGCTATTGCCTGATTTCCTTCAGGGTTCTGATCTTTGCCACAGTATCAAGGATGCTTGTGGTATACGTTTCGTCCGCTTGGCTTGAATCAATCGTTATTACAAGTGAAGCATCAATATTCGCTAACCATGAATCCAGATAATACTCTACAAGTTCCAAATCTTGTGATTGAACAATGTCTGTCTCACGGCGCCGTCTGGCAAGACGTTTCAATAATACGTCTAAGGGGGCACGCATGATGATCACCACATCTGGGACAGGCAATAACGCTCGCGTAATGTCATAAAAACGCCTGCATAAATCATATTCATCCTGGTTGAGATAACCTTTATGTAAAAATAAGCGCGTGAAAAGATGGAAATCTTGGTCGAGACCACCATCTTGTACCCCAATAATATCCCTCCGGCGAATATCGAGCTCCTGCTCAGAACGGTAAAGAAGATAGTCCATCTGGTTTAGAAAAGCGTGGGAGAAGCTCCTTTGTTTCAGGTCATGAAAGAAGGCAGTTTGGAATGGACGTTCAATGTGTTGTTCAAGATACGGTTCATATCCATCCAGTTCACATAACCGGTGCGTAAAGGTCGACTTACCCGTTCCGCAGTTCCCAACAATTGCGATCAATAGACCCATTAATAACCTCGTATCGCCTAAAATTATTTCATACCGGTCAGCACGGATCGTCTTCCCAAATCAAACTATCGGAAAAATTGGGGGAGATTGCGATGATAGTCGCCATAAAGGTAAGTCAGGTTAACCCATTTTAAATCAAGCTAACATGATGAGTTCTTCTTCGTTGAGGCGAAGACCAATAGCGCCGAGGTTATCTTCCATTTGCCCGATTGTACGCGCTCCAATAATAGGACTAGTAATTAGAGGGTTAGACAGTAACCAAGCAAGTGAAATTTGTGAAGGGGTTTTCTCTCGCTTCAAAGCTATGTCCGTAACTTTATCCAACAGCGTCCAACTTAACTCCTGGTAGTATTTATTACTCACACGACTGGCGCGTTCACTTTCTGGCAGCGGTGAACCTTTTTGATATTTCCCGGTAAGAAAACCACTCGCCAAAGGGCTGTAAGGTAATACACCCAATCCATAGGTGCGGCAAACATTTGCCATTTCATGTTCGAATTCTTCACGGAAAACAAGGTTGTAATGGGGTTGGAGAGTATTATACCGAGGTAGATTTAATTTTTCCGAAGCCCACAAAGACTCCATGAATCGCCAGACAGGATAATTCGACGCGCCAATATAACGCACCTTTCCTTGCCTGATCAGATCTTCATAGGTGCGCAATGTTTCTTCTATGGGTGTATGTTCATCGCACCAATGAGATTGGTACAAATCAATATAATCCGTACCCAACCGTTGCAATGAATCTTCTACGGCTTGCATAATATGAAAACGAGAAAGTCCCTCGCTATTTGGATGATCTCCCATCGGACCACGTACCTTTGTAGCAAGGACAAGACGGTCGCGGGGAATACCAGAGTGGTTGATCCATCTTCCGATAATTTTCTCTGCCACGCCTCCTGGATTACCTGCCACCCAGCGTGAATAAATATCTGCAGTGTCGATGAAGTTGATACCCGCCTCATAGGCACGCGAGAGAATCTGAAAAGCAGTTGACTCATCTGCCGTCCAACCAAACTGCATGGTACCCATACATAATTCTGACACCTTCAAACCTGTTCTGCCAAGATACCGGTATTCCATAGGTCTTTCCTCCTTCGCTGCAAATTGAACCAGATCATCTAACTATGCCCACAATCTTTCTTCTCCCAAACATCCAATTTATTTGGTGAAAGAGTACAATTTTCAGAGATTCCAAAACGCATATTTTGTTAATTAGATTATAACTGATTTAAAATCCTGAAGAAAGACGGGTTTCGATAAAGTTGACAATCCAAATAAGATTCGATATACTTAAACTGGTTAGACCACTTACCAGAAATATGGTTGCTTATGCTTTGGGATACGCCACTTAAAACGAATATTTTGGCAGAAAAAAGACTTATTGATGGCATTCTTGATGGTCATTTTCCAGTTGACTCAAAATTACCAGCAGAACGTGAACTTGCCCAGCAACTCGGCATTACCCGCCCTACCCTGCGCGAGGCACTCCAACGCCTTGCAAGCGATGGATGGATAGACATACAACACGGTAAATCGACTCGCATCCGTAATTACTGGCAGGAAGGCAATCTGGCTGTACTGTCTTCTATTGCTGAACGCCAAGATAAATTGCCATCCAGTTTCATTGAAAATCTTCTATCCATAAGGATATTGCTCTCTCCCGCTTATGTACGTCTTGCAATAGAACACTCTCCATCTGAAGTCGCTGATTTTTTACGATCTTATATTGATTTGCCTGAAACGCCAGATGATTTCGCCGCTGCGGATTGGCAATTACATTTACGATTATCGATTGCCTCAAATAACCCAATATTTACGCTCATTTTGAACGGATTCAGCGACTTATACCCGGTGATCAGCAGGCATTACTTCATTTTCAGGGAGAACAGAGACCATTCGCGCACTTTTTATACGAGCTTAAGTGCCTGTGCGCTACGATCTGATGCTCAGGGAGCAGAAGTTCTCACCCGGCGGGTGATGAGTGAAAGTTTAGAGCTATGGAAATCGACTTTAATAATGAATACTGTGCATGATTAGAAAGGGATAGAAGTTTTATGTGGACTACCGGATGGCGTGATACAATTTGGAGCCAGCTCGACAAGGAATGGGACATCATAGTGGTTGGCGGCGGGATCACGGGTGCAGGTATCCTGCACGCGGCAAGTCGCGCCGGTTTACGGACATTATTGGTTGAAGGGCATGACTTTGCATCAGGAACCTCCAGCCGCTCAACCAAGATGGTACACGGTGGTCTTCGTTATTTAAAAAATGCTCAGTTGCATGTAACCTTCGAATCTGTCAGCGAAAGGCAACGTCTTCTCCGCGAGGGAAGAGGTCTGATTAAGCGCATGGGGTTTCTATTTGCTTCATTAGACGGTGATCCGATGCCTGGTTGGATGTTTGGTTTAGGTTTGACGATATATGATTTGATGGCTGGACAATGGGCACATCAGAAATATAACATTGAAGATATGTGCGATCTCTGTCCCCCTCTGACTTCACGTGCATTGAAAGGTGGTTATCGTTATATTGACGCTCAAACGGATGATGCCCGTCTGACTTTACGAGTGATCCGTGAAGCTGTCCAAGATGGGGCTGTAGCCATCAATTATGCACGCGCTATCAGTCTATTACGCACCCAGGATGGACACGTACGAGGTATCGTTCTTCAAGATGAAGATCCGTCGGGGAATGGACGCACCGCAGAAGTCCGTGCCCATCTGGTTATCAGCGCGACGGGTGCATGGGCAGATGTCTTGCGTTCTCAACTCGGAAAATCGCGCCGTATCCGACCTTTGCGCGGCAGCCACCTCATTTTTCCAACCGAACGTCTAAACCTCCAACGTGCTTTGAGTTGGTCACATCCTCAGGACGGGAGAGCTATCATCGCCATGCCATGGGAAGGAGTCATCCTATTGGGTACAACTGACATCGATCAAGGTTCAAATCTGGAAATTAATCCATCCATTAGTATGGCAGAAGCTGAATATCTTCTTCAGGCAGCAGATTATGTCTTCCCTGAAAGCGAATTAAGTCTCGCAGATGTACAGGCGACCTTCTCAGGCATCCGTCCCGTGGTCGATACTGGAAAATCTAATCCATCTAAGGAATCACGTGAATATTTAATCTGGAATGAAAACGGGCTCATAACGGTCAGCGGAGGCAAATTAACCACGTTTCGTTTAATGGCGCGCGATACATTGGCGGCTGTACGTTCCGTTTTGCCCGAACACCCCCAATTCAATCCTAACTGGACAGTGCTCAAACCAATTCCAGGGGAGATGGATGAAATGTTGGCACTCAATTCCATAAAAACTGGGCAACGTCTGCGTCTTCTGGGTCGTTATGGAAGCGATGCCCCGCCTCTTTTCAATCGTGCTCAAAAGGATGAACTTACTTCGATCGGTACTTCAGATTATCTTTGGGCGGAGTTGCGCTGGGCAGCTCATGCTGAAGGTGTTGTCCATTTGGATGATCTTCTCTTGCGCCGTGCGAGGCTTGGGCTCCTTCTCCCCAAAGGCGGTTTGAACCTTATGGATCGCATCCGTAAAATTACCCAACCAGAATTGGGGTGGAGTGATGAAAAATGGGTAAAAGAGGAAATTGCCTATAAAACTCTTTGGGAAGAACGTTACAGTATACCTGGATAAAGGTATAATTGCGAAAGAGGTAAATCATGTCTGCTGAAACTATCCTTTCTATTGATAACGGCACACAATCCATACGTGCACTCCTTTTTGACTTACAGGGCAATTTGATCGCAAAAAAACGAGTGTTGATTGAACCATATTATTCCACCGCACCCGGTTTAGCAGAACAAGATCCGCAAGTCTATTGGAAAGCACTATGTGAAGCCTGCCAAAAGCTCTTTCAGCAACCTGGCGTCTCTAAAGAAAGCATCGTCGGCGTAGCATTGACAACGCAGCGATCTACCATCATTACCGTGGGAGCAGACGGCAAACCTTTACGCCCCGCCATCGTCTGGCTTGATCAACGAAGGACAGACGGGATTCCTCCTATTCGCGGGTTATGGGGATTAGCCTTCAGTGTTTCAGGAGCCTCAGAGACGGTTTCATACCTGCAAGCAGAAGCCGAAGCAAATTGGATACGCACTCATCAACCAGAAATATGGGAAGCAACTCACAAATATCTCTTTCTGTCAGGGTATCTTACTTATCTTTTGACAAACCGGTTCGTCGATTCAGTTGGCTGTCAGGTAGGATATGTGCCTTTCGATTACCAAAAACAAACCTGGGCTTCACGGTGGGATTGGAAATGGCAAGCAGTGCCAATGGACAAGAGTATCTTAACCGATCTAGTCCGTCCCACAGAAAAACTAGGCGAGATCACCAAAGAAGCCGCGGAAGCAACCGGTATCCCTGCCGGGTTACCTCTTATTGCAGCAGCGGCTGATAAAGCCTGCGAAGTCATTGGATCCGGCTGTCTTGACTCTCACATTGGTTGTCTGAGTTATGGGTCGGCTGCAACAATCAACACTACCCACCAAAAATATATAGAGATTATTCCTCTAATACCCCCTTATCCTTCTGCCGTACCGGGACGGTATAACATGGAACTGCAAATCTATCGCGGGTATTGGATGGTAAGCTGGTTTAAGCATGAATTTGGGTTACGAGAACAAAACATTGCTGATGAGACGGGTGTGGAACCTGAGTTTTTATTCGATGACTTAGTCAATACCGTGCCGCCTGGTTCAGAAGGGTTGATTCTCCAACCTTATTGGTCGCCGGGGTTACGCCATCCAGGACCCGAAGCGCGTGGTGCGATTATTGGCTTTGCGGATGTGCATACCCGAGCTCATATCTATCGTGCCATTCTGGAAGGTCTGGCATATGCTCTGCGCGAAGGTGCAGAACGCACATCAAAGCGCAGCGGCATACCCATTACGTCTATACGCGTGGCAGGCGGTGGCAGCCAAAGCGATGCTGCCATGCAAATTACGGCAGATATCTTTGGATTACCCACATCACGCCCCCATGTCTACGAAGCTTCTGGACTTGGAGCAGCAATGGATGTCGCGGTTGGATTGAAACTGCATCCAAATTTCGAAACTGCAGTTGCTGAAATGTCTCACCTCGGACGCACATTTGAGCCTAATCCTCAGACTCAACGCATTTATAACGAGCTTTACGAGAACATTTATCTACGTATGTATGAACGCTTAAGACCCTTTTATAGAGATATACGCGAGATTACAAAAAAGATACCAGCAGAATAATTTACCCCGAATTTTCTCCAAGCAGCCGTTATACTTCCAACGGGGTTATCGGAGCAGGCTCCGGGTGAACGACAATATCAGCGGTTGGCATAAATTGGTTCACGACCACCTCAATTTTATCCGTGATGAGATGTACTTCATCTAATTTCAAATCGCCGTTTATCAGAACATGAACATCAATATAGAGATGCGGACCAGAATGACGCATCCGAACGTGGTGACAATTCAGCACACCTGGCACAGACTCGACCAGTTTAGTTATCTCTTCCACTTTTCCAGGTGGTGCTGAGTCTAATAACCCATGCACTGTTCGAATACCCAATGCAATGCTTACATAGATAACAATCAATGCCACTCCCAGAGCGGCAATTGCATCTGCCTTATTTAAGAATTCCAGTCCAGGAATCCATTCCCCTATCTTTACACATAATAAACCCAAGATAACAACGCCTGAACTCCAAATATCGGTGCTAAAATGCAAGGCGTCAGCTTCAAGAGCCTGACTTCCGTATTTCTTTGCAGCCCGATAGAGCACCCGCGAGCGCGTAAAATCGATTGCAATGGATACAACCATCACAAGAAAAGCCCAAATACTGATATCCATGTGCACTTCTTTGAGAAAAATTCGTTGGATCGCTTCATAGATAATCCATGCACACGTTGCCAGAAGCAGCAATGCTTCAAATAAAGCAGAAAGATTTTCAATTTTGCCGTGCCCATAAAGATGGACATCATCTGGCGGCTTACCGGAAACACGCACGGCAAATAAAGTTACCAGAGCCGCTACAAGATCGAGACTTGAATGAGCCGCTTCGGCAAGAATACCCAGACTGCCAGTCATTATACCTACAATGATTTTGAACCCAGTCAATGCCAGCGCAGCAATAACGGAACTAAATGCTGCTTGTTGCTTATCATGTTCAGCTTGGGAAGATAAAGTCAAAATACCCCTCACACCTATAAAGATTGGTACAAATATTAAGCTAGCTTAAGAATACCCATCTTCGCTAGATCAATATTGCGAACGTTTAATAGTATCGAAACGTTAATTTTATCACAAATTTTGAAATCATGGGCATTGGATAAAGCCTTGTGCCCAAAGGCAGCCACCACAAGTGGGCTTAATATTTCCATAGCAATCTTCGATATTATCATTTGCCATCTCGCAACTGTTACAAAACGCGCAGGGAGAAAAGGCAAATGATTGCAGTGTTTCGCGCAGCGCAAGATAGTCTGGTGTATTCCATATTCCCAAGAGATCATGCTCCGCCACATTTCCCAAGGAATGCGCTTTAGAACTGCGGACACGTTCATCAAGATAACTTTCATGGGTATGCAAGAGGGGCAGACAAGGACTTACCTCGCCATCCCAGCGGATAGAAAGACTGCCGCGGGCAACAAAAGGACATTTATCTGTCGGCAGTCCAATCTCGTTTTCCCCCAGGCTAATCTGATAAGAATGTTCCAGCAATTTCTCCAGAGCAGGCAACGTTTCAGGCGTTAGGTCTATACGCGGTAAGTTTATATGCGGTGAAACATCGGCGGTGCTGGCATCCGTGCGGTTTAAAGAATTATCGTAGAGCGTTTCTTTCGCCAGAAGCGGCGTGTGTGCCAGAACATTGGTGATCGAATAACGTTTTACACCAAGTTCAGCTCCTAAACGCATAACAGATGGAAGGTCAGCAATATTACGCCGCATGGCAACAAACGCAATACCAATTTGTGGGGTGTAGCCATAAGCAGCATCACGCCGGGAGCACAATCGCTTAAGATTTTCAATGACTTGCGGTAGGACATCTCCCAAACGGACATCCATATAACTTTCTGCAGTCGCACCATCAATTGAGACCCACAGGAAATCCAATCCACTATCGAT
>JBAXBF010000054.1:0-14816 GCA_037142095.1 Chloroflexota bacterium | reverse complement strand
AGAAGAATGGCGTTTCGGTTGAGGTCGCACTCGCCACTGGAACTGGGGTAGCCGTATTGCTGGCAACTGCGGAAGGCTCGAGCGAGGCGGTGCTCAGTGGATCTGGCGGTGGCGTTGTGTCTTGTGCAATGGCAGCACCTTCAAACACCGCCAGAGAAATGCAGAGAACCAAGATGATTGTCCATAAGATGTGGAGATTGACTATACTATTTATTTTCATGGATGCCTCCCGAAATAGAAAAATAATTCTTATACTCTCTGGTAATTTGATTAGCGAACCTTTCCAACAGCCGGCTTTTGGGTATTTTCCCAATCTGGGTCCTTCTTTGCCAGGAAGGCACGCACAGCGGCGTCGGAAGAAGATAATAGATTATCATTTAAGTTAAGTTGGTAAGACTGAGAATCTGATGTTGCATCGGCGATTTTGACCAGCTTGGTTATCGTATATGGGATTTCTCCACTGAATTGATTGCTGGACAAGTTTAAATCCATCAAATTCGTCAGGTTGCCAATCCAGGTTGGGATTGCCCCGTTGAGTTTATTTTCGCTCAATCCCAAATATTTCAACTTTGTCAGATTGCCTAGTGAAGCTGGAAGTATCCCATTCAGATTATTTTCCCACAATTGCAAAGATGATAGGTTTTTCAGTCTACCCAGATCTGACGGGACAACTCCGTTGAGTTGATTACCGCCCAAATTCAACTGTTCCAAGTTTGTCATGCTACCTAACCACTTTGGGACTGTTCCTGTGAGTTTATTAGTGCACAATAACAATTTCGTCAGTTTCTTCAGGATACCCAATTCGGCAGGGATTGTTCCGCTGAGATGATTACCGTACAAAACCAATTCTATCAAGTTCATCAGTCTGCCTAGTTCAGACGGGATTGTTCCGCTAATTTGATTACCACTCAAATTCAACTTTTCTAAGTTCGTTAGGTTTCCAAATTCTGACGGGATTGTTCCGCTAAATTGATTACTACTTAAATCCAAGTCTGTCAGCTTTTTCAGGTTTCCTAGTTCGGGCGGAATCGGCCCACTCAACCCACCAATATATTTCCCATTGTTCCACTGGCTATTTCCAAATAATTTTAGATATTGTAGTTGGGTCAGGTTGCCTATTTGTATCGGGATTGCCCCGCTGAGTTGATTACTATACAAACTCAACCATGTCAGATTTGTCAGGTTGCCTAATTCGGATGGGATCGATCCTGTCAGTTGATTACTATCTAAACTCAACCCCGTCAGGTTCTTCAGGTTGCCTAATTCGGATGGGATAGTCTCTGTGAGTCGATTACTACCTAAATTCAACCCAGTCAGGTTTGTCAGGTAGCCTAATTCGGATAGGATTGGTCCTGTGAGTTGATTACCGTCTAAACTCAATTCCGTCAGGTTCTTCAGATTGCCCAGTTCGGATGGGATAGTCCCCCGGAGTTGATTCCAACTCAAATCTAATGATGATAATTTCGCTAGCCTGCCCAGTTCGGGTGGGATCGTCCCAATGAGACCACCAATAATTACTTCACCAACATATTGGTTATTATTACCCAAATTCAATTTCATCAGATTCGTTAAGCTGCCCAATTCGGACGGGATTGTTCCGCTAAATTGATTATTACTCAAATCCAACTCTATCAGGTTCGTCAGGTTTCCAAGTTCAGACGGAATCTGTCCGCTCAACCCACCAATATATTTCCCATTGTTCCAATGTCTATTTCTAAATAAGTATAGATATTGCAGTTGGGTCAAGTTGCCAATTTGTATCGGGATTGCCCCGCTGAGTTGATTACTATCCAAACTCAACCATGTCAGATTTATCAGATTGCCTAATTCGGATGGGATAGTCCCATTGAATTGATTACTATCCAAACTTAACCCCCTCAGGTTCGTCAAATTGCCCAACCAGGTTGGTATCGTCCCAATGAGCTTATTATATTCCAATCGTAATCTTGTTAGGCGGGTTAAACTGGCTAATTCTACGGGTATCATCCCGGTAAGTTTATTGTTGCTTAACCCTAAATATATCAACTTCGTCAGATTGCCCAATGTTGGTGGGATCGTCCCCGTAAGCTGATTATAGCTCAAGTCCAACTCTGTCAAGCTCGGGTGACGACCCAACCAAAGAGGTATTGTTCCAGTGAGTTTGTTGCCACCGAAATCTAATATCTTCAGTTTCGTCAGTTTACCCAACCAGGTTGGGATTGTCCCCATGAGTCTGTTACCTCCCAACCCTAAACAGGTCATCTTTGTCAGGGTTCCTAATTCAGCCGGGATCATTCCGGTAAGCTGGTTGCTGTTCAAGCGCAAATCCACCAAATTCTGCAAACTGACTAATTCTGCAGGGATTGTCCCGCGAAGTTGATTCCAACTCAAATCTAATTTCTCCACATGTCCATCTTTACAGGTGACACCATACCATGTACACGGAGTATCATTTACCAGCCAGCCATCTTTATGTTTCCAGTCACTACCTTTGGTGTTTTTATAAAGATTCACCAGAGCATTGCATTCCTTCACCGGCATCTGTTCCTGTTTAGTACAGATGGCTGGGTCGGGTGTGGTACTTAAGCTGGGAATGCTGGAGGCTGAAGTGGAATCGTCTCCTGGACTTAGCGTTTCCAACGGGGATGGGGTGTTCGTTTTAGGTGAAGCAGGGAAACTGGTATGCGCGGGTGTGTGCGTTACTGTTGGAGTCGAGACGCTGATCTTCGTGGGCGCAGGTGTAGTGACACTTGAGGATGCAGCCATAACTCGCCCATCCTGGCTTTGCAACCTGCCGTATGCGCTCAAAAATAACAGCATTATCACCAAAACATAGATCCCCCTGAGTGAAACAAAAAGAATTTGTCTCATGGTTCTTTCCTCCAAACATTCACGTATTCAGTTGTACATTATCTTTGAGCCGTAAGATATAAAACCAGGTGCTGGATTCCCCCAGCAGCACCGTGAATATCAATGATTATCCACCATAGTATTTTACAACAAAAATACATTTATGTCAATCAACAAAATATGCAATTTCCATTAAACAAACGTTTAATGGAAACACAACATTTGTTGAGTAACATTTAAACATATGTTGATAAAAAGTGACTTTAACGGTGGGTAGGGGCCCGGGAACTGTTGTATGACCTGGACACTACTTCAAAACACGTGCCCCTACGCTTTATAAATTATTAGTTTTTCTTTACCTGTTATATACCTCTATTTCCCACATAGAATAGTTGCCATAATTACCTGCATTTTCATACATCCGTACTCCCACGTAACGGTAATTTCGTGAGCCTATATTATGCGTTTTTGTACCCGCCGAAGATATGTATTCGTAAGATCCGTTAAAGTACCAGGTGCTGTTATCGTTGCTGAACACGATCGCATACTTTTTGGCATAAGCCGTTTCCCAGTTGATTATGACTTGATTGAAGCTTTGGCTGCTTCCCAGGTCTGTATACCAATTTTGATAACCACCATCACGCGATGACCAGCGAGTACTCGTACTTCCGTCATTAGCAAAATAAGGACCATAAAGTGAACCCTGAATCGGACCCGAAAAGGCGGATTTTCCACGGGCGAGATTACCGGTGCTGGATGAATTGACCTTGACATCCCAGTATACAAATGTGGAAGGTTTCATCCAACTGACATTCTCAACGAGAGGCGCAACCGCAATGCGGTAAGTAGTGGGAGACATATTGGATGGCACACAAATTCGGAACCGGAAGGTACCGGTATTTCCAGGTGTAACTGATGCCTCCGACAAAATAGCGGGGCGATTGTTTCCAACCCAGCCAGGTGAACAAACAAACGGTGAGGGGTAATCAATTGCACCAGTCGTTGGGTTTAGAGTGCCTAAAAGGGTGCGATTGGGTGAGAATGTGTTGTACCAGGTTGTGTTCCCGGTGTTCCTGAATGTCACCCACAAGTCAGCATATCCGCCCGTTATCACTGTTGGGTATGAGCTTTGCGATACCCATGCCGAACCGTAAGTTGCGACAATTTTCTTTTGCCAGGAAGCTTGGGCAGTTGCACCGCCACCATTCTCGTAATATTCGACTTTGATAGTGTGATTACCAGCGGATAAAGCCACGTCTTTTTTGTATGTCGTGGGTCCCTGGTCTCTCCAGGCGTCAATCTGCAACCCATTATCCACATATAGACGAATGCCATCATCGGCTGTAGCAGTGAAGGTATAGGTAGCGCTTTCGAAAGAGAAGATGCCTGTCCAGCGAACGAAGAAGTTATCATTTCCAACTCCATTTCCTGGGCCACCATTTCCCCAATTCTGAGAAATCGGCCAGTTTTCGCAGCGCGTGAAGGTTGGATTGCCTGACCCGTAACGGTTATTGTAATATTCAGCTTTATATTGCCCTGAACAGGTAATGGGAGGGTTGCTTAAAGTTAGACTGAGCGTGTATCCGCCTGCTGAGCCATTATTGTAGGACCAGGCGATAATTCTATAACGTCCGCTAGCAGGCAAGGAAACGCTATTGATTAATGAATCTCTGTTACCACCACTATCATCATCGTAAGTCAATTGACTCCCGTCTGGCTTGTACAGTAATAAATAGCTATCCAGACTGCTTCCTGAATTACGCATGGCAATCGTGGCTTTTTGCCCGGAAGATGCATCGAAGTAATACGTATCGTTGTCGCTAGCCGGATTGATTGTTCCACTTAAAGTTTGCCCGCTGCTAATTGTACGATTATCGTCAGCATCCGAGCATACGCCCCGGCATAACGCTCGACCCCTCAATTGGTTTGCAGAACTTCCTGAGGCATAAAGCCCTGAAGCATTTATTAATCGGTTTCCAAAGGCATAGTTTAAATAATGTATATGAATATGGGGGTAACCTGAATTTCTAACTGTACCTAGAACTTGATCTTGGTAAACTGTTTTAGTGGCAGCAGTACCCCAAAAGGCGCTGTTATACACCATATGACCAATTTGGATGAGTTCACCGTTTGACAACTTTATCTGAACCATATCATAATAGCCATAACTATTTTTTATCTTTGTCGCCATCCCAGAAGCTATAGCTCGAATATTTTTACCGATGTTAGTTGCTCCGGTGCCAGCGCAACCATTCGTGCCCATACCGTTTCGATCTGTGGTAAGATCTAACCCATAACTGAACTTTGTGTTATACCAATGTGAAATAGTCCCATAGTATCCCTGACATACATACCAAACTTGCCCCGAGTCAAATGGAAGATACCATTGTGCATAATCTGAAACGGCAATCGACTTCCCTTCCACTTGATTAATGGGAACTGCTCCGGCAAGCACAACGATGACAGCCAATAAAATACCTATCTTTTTAAGAATCTTCTTCATTATTCTCTCCCGACCTTTCTTATAAAAAGAAATTTCCAGACCAACAACGATTGAAATAAAGCTAAAAAACATAGGGGCAGTCTGGATTATTCACAAACTGCCCCTGTGAAAATCATTTTTATCTGCGATAAACCTCCATCTCATACATTGAGTAATTGCCATAATTACCAGGACCTTCATACATCCATACGCCTACATAGCGGTAAGTGGCAGTAAATCCGAGATTGTGTGTGTACGCACCTGCTGACGAGATGTATTCGTAGTTTCCGCGCCAGTACCAATTGCTCCGATCATTACTAAATACGATTGCATACTTTTTGGCATACGCTGTTTCCCAGCGAATGACGACTTGATTGAAGCTTTGGCTGCTACCCATGTCGGCATACCAACTTTGAAAACCCGTACCGCGTGATGACCAACGGGTGCCTATATTTCCATCGTTGGCATAAGTAGCCAGATATCCAAATCCTTGAACCGAGGATGAAAAAGCCGACTTCTTTAATACTAAATTGGTACTCGTTACGGGAATTTTACTTGAGAGAGAGGTCATAATGCTGGCAATTCCATTTTTCCAGTTTTGATCTGTGGCATAATGCACGTTCATCCCTCTCAAATAAAGACCGTGGTAATATTTCCCGTTACTTGTCAAGTAATCTCTTTTAATATAGGTCATACCATATCGAACGCCATCTGCCTTTGAGGAAAACTTTAAGGCACATGAATAAGGGCAACGATCGTAGGCTCCATATCCGAATAAGTTATTTTTATATATAAATATAGCACTCGTCCCCCAACCTGATTCCCAGGCTGCATGGGCAGCTATATAAAGCGGGTTAAGCCCTTTCTCCCTGGCAACATCGACGAATATTTGCCCGAGACCGATCAGTCCATTGTTAGATGGACGCATCGTTCTCATGGCAGTATCTAATTGGGCACCAGTGATGCTGTCCACACCACTACGGTCGGTTAAATAACTATCGATGGTATAGGTTGTCGCAGCCAGGGCTGCATGATCAAAGATAGGTGATGCTATCATTACGATTGATACAATTATTAACAACCGGACACACACATTAAGATAAGCTGATATTGATGCTTTATTGGACATAATCTTTAACCTCCATGGAAATATATTTCCCTATTAGAATGTTTTTCGATAAACTTACTTTTGCAAGCCACCAAGAAAACAAAAACCCCACAAGGCGGCAACATGATTAAGAAGCAATAGATCATGCTTCGATTCTAATAATTAGAATATACATATTATACAGCTAAATGGACAACAAAGTCAATCAACAAATGATGAATTATTACTACACGTTTGTTTAATAAAAAATTAAACATTAGTACTATTTATTAGTAAAATATGTTTAAATGTGGTGAAATGACTATTCTTATTCTGCGCGCAATGCATCAATGGGATTGAGCGCAGAAGCCCGCATGGCAGGCCATAAGCCAGCTAGAATACAGCTTATAGTTGAGAATAGGGGTATCGCTAAAAGGAGCCAGAAAGGAATATTCAGCACAATATCTTTGACACTCAAACCCATAATCACCAAATTGTCAGGCTGATCCACCATGCCCTTGATATAATAGTTCAATACTGCTTGCAGTAGCAAAGACAAAGCAACTCCTGTCATCCCACCTAAAAAGCCAATCATACCCGCTTCGCCGACGAATAAGCGTAATACTTCTCTGTCAGTAGCTCCAACAGCTTTCATAAGACCGATCTCCGCTTTCCGTTCGGTGATAACCGTTAACATGGTCAAGAACATACCTGCAAGGGAGCTAAGCAGCGAAATCACTCCTACAATGAATGCAAATTTGTTCAATTGATTGGTTGCATCGCGGATTTGTTGGATATCTGCCAAACGACTTTCGGCTTGAAATCCAGCCTGGACAATGCTCTTATGAACTCCCTGAACATTTTCCAGCCGGTTTACAATGACGATAATCGAATCATAACCGGTATTTTGGCGAAAATTTTGTCCGTACAGCCATTTTTTTAGTTTCCCTGAATCAGTAATGGGCATAAATGCACTGTAATCAATTGTGGTTCCTGTGGCTTTTAATATCCCACTGATGCGTCCAGAAAAACTATAACGGATGGTTTGGTTATCTTCGGTCATTTTTTCCAAAATTACCTTAACAAATTTTCCCTGAATATCTACTACGCCTTGCCCCGGGGTTTTTCCTGGCAAGTTTTTAAACACGAATTGGTTGGGGACTTCATTTCCGATGATGATTTGTTTTTCTTTGATAATCGTATCTCCCCGTAATGAGGTGTACCCCAACTGAACGAGATCGTCCAAACCGACGCCTATCAAAGATGGATAACTAACATAGGGTCCAAAGGCTATTTGGGCAGAAATATAATCTAGAGGAACTGCCTTTTCAACTCCTGGCATCGCTGTTAATTGTCCAAGAGTACTGTCATTTAAAGCAGTATTTTGCTGGGTTGTGATTGGGGGACCAACCCGAATTTGAGTGATATCCGATAATGCACTTAACCTCTTCATGGTACTTTGCTCGGTACCGGAAGCGGCAGCAGCCAATCCAATCGTTACAATTGTACTGATTACAATCAAAATGAAAACAACCCGCATCGATTTTCTGTGGCGCGCAATATTCTTGACGATAAGCGTTATTGCTTCCATAACGATGGATTTCTATTTAGGGACAAAAGTTGGCATTTCCAACGGTATTCCCGGCTGATCTGATGATTGAGAGGTAGGTATTACATCCGGCGAATTGTTCTTACCGCTGCCTAAACCCAAAACACCCATAATAAAGCGCAAAGGAACAGACCAAAAATCCTCCTGAGTTAGTTCGTTAACGTTTCCAGGTGGCGCAACCCCTGCAGGTGTATTGACAATGGGTACATCTTCCATAATCGTAACAGGGATTGTCTCTTCCAGTTGCTGTGGTTGTCCAAAATCATCTGTATAATGTACAGAGATCTTGATTGGGAAATCACCAATCGATTTAGGGGTACCCATAATCTCCCTGGCGGTCTGCCATACATCCCCGCTTTCGAGTTTGCCGACAAATTCCGAAACCGAATCAATTTCCCAGTTAACCCCTTGTAAGGAAATTTTACCCAATTGGACTGTATTACTCCCTATGTTCGTTATCATCAGAGGTATCTTGACTGGTCGATTGACACCAGGGGTGAAGGGTTCATAAAAACTAATGGCTATTTTGGGTTTTACGAAGACTTGTAATGAAATGATCTGGTTATCGACCATTTTGGTTTTTTGTTCTGTAGTATACATGAAAGAAATAGGCAGATTTTGGGCTCCTGTTCTTGTATTGGTATTCACAATGAAGGGTTGCACAATCGTCGCCATGTCACCCGATCTCATATCAGCTACTGGTTTTACATTCGATGAATTTACCAGACTAAATATTTTCAAACTTTCATCACTACTGGTCATGCCCTGATCTGAACGGCTTGCTCCTCCAAAGACCATTAAGACATTCGATGCTGAGCCAAGTCCAATGTTTCTGATCCGCACGCTAAGATTAAATATGGTTCCCGGCTCTAAGATAGCCGGTTCTGCAGCATAACTCTCTATGATAAGTTGGGGAAGATCCTGCGAGGTAGGTGATGGCGTGGGTGTCAACGTCCAATAATACCACCCAGTGTCAATTTTTAGTGTAAATGTATCACTATAGGATGCCCCATCCGACCCGATATATCGAATTTGGATTGCCATGGTGTTAATACCAACCGTATTGGGAGAGACCTGCATCATCTGCCGGACTTTTTTCTTGCCTCCAACTGGAATTTGTTCGATGACTGGTACACCGCCATTAACTAAGGGATAAAATTTTTCGGCTGGAAAAACTACCTGGATATAATCCGCATCCAGGACGCCGACATTTTCCAGCGTCATAAATAAAGTGAACTGTTCCAGAGGTTTTGGGTTGACTTTATCAATGCGATAATCCTTAATAACTAATAATGGACGTTCGAGAACAGGTGTAGGCGTATCCGTAGGGATAGTTTGTTTTTGTGGAAGATGCCCCTTTCCATAATCTGCGTAGGATGAAACGCGGTTATTAATTTCGTTTCTCTGCATGGCATGGGATGTCTGCCATAGACTGGTTAAAGAAAATAGCCCAACTAGGAGGAAAAGCATGCAAATTGGCTTAGAGAAATTCATCATTTTACCTTTCCTGTATTGAAATTCTACCATCATGGATGCGGATTATGTCATCTGTCATTTCTGTAAATTGTTCTTGATGGGTTACGATAATTACTATTTTACCGCTTGTAGAAAGTCCATACAACAACTCCATTATTTGGATACCTGTCGCCGAATCCAGCGCGCCAGTCGGTTCGTCCGCTAGAATAAGGCTTGGATCATTGATAAGGGCCCGAGCGATAGCAATCCTTTGCCGTTCACCGCCTGACAATTTCGAGGTTGGGTGGTTCATACGATGTTCCATTTGAACCTGCTCAAGAAGTGAGACGGCAAATTCAGTTCTTCGCGACTTATTCACTCCCTTCAAATGTAAAGGAAAAGCGACATTTTCTATCGCAGTCATATTGGATAGTAAATGAAATGACTGAAAGATAAAACCGACCGTTTTAAAACGATAATACGCCAATCCATCTTTACTTAATTCATTCAAGTTATATCCATATGCACTCAATTTGCCTGAGCTAGGTTTGTCCAGTCCCCCTAATAGATTCAGTAGAGTGCTTTTACCCGAACCTGAGGCACCTAAAATAATAACGAATGCCCCCGGCTGAATCTGGAAACTGACATCTTTTAAAGCCCAGAGTACTGTATCTCCATCGGTAAAAGATTTAGATACACCTTCAACTATAATCATTCAGTTCCTCTCCCAATATAATCTCATTATGGATAAAGAAATGCAAAAGACATTTGCCCATTGATGGACCAAAATACTGTATCTGCCGTACTTCGAAGAAGTGTAATCATCACGAGTAGAAGTAAAGGTATCAGCCATTTCTTTGATACAGATATATTATATAAATCCGTGCCTTTAATGAGAATAAAAAGGGCCCAAATCTGGAAGATGTCGATTTGTTGAAATATGCTATTCCCGAAATGAGAGATCATGCCACTCTCTTCGAAAAAACCTGAAAGACCAGGATCATTAATGGGAGTTTGAGTAAAAAACATGAATGCAATTCTTACTAATTGACGGAATAGGACAGGGATGACTGACCACGCAAGAATATATTGAATATATTCGGGGCATTTATGTTGATTGGATAATAGACCATTTTTATATAATGGCATTGCAATGATGAAAAATAGCCAAAATAATACCGAACTTGTTATAAAGGCAATTAAATAACTCACAAAAATTGAATTTCCCAGTGTATTGGATAATTTTGTCTGATCCATTAATAACACATAATAAAAATTGCTTAATAATATTAACAATAATGTAATCCATGGAATAAATTTTAACCACCCCACCTCTTTCTGTTTTATTTCCTCGATGGTTTGGCTCGGGGAAAATACAATCATTGCCAGGCGCTGTACAGGATTATGCCGGTTTGTTCGGGAGGGTTGAGGAATATTTAGCAAATACTGGGATTGGAAAGGTTTTTTCTCTTGCAGGGTTTGATTTGAAAACACATCCGCTTGGTTTGGGATGATAACTTTTGTATTTTGGGTCAGGCGTGGTTTAGAAAAGAGTTTTTTTCCACAATAACCACAAAAGGTAGCTTTCGGAGGGTTTGTTTTATTACAATACGAACAATCCGCCATTATATCCTCTCACGTCGTTCGGTGATACCTGATCGATTGCCAAGATAAATGCAAACACTTTAACTGAGGAAGATATCCGAATGCATTTTATGAAACGACTAACAATTGAGTCTTTGATGAGTTTCATACAAGCCATATCTCAAAATATCTAAAAATTATAACTAATAATTCATAATTTGACATGAAGATATATTCTTCATATATTCAAGTAACCTAAATAAATATTCTATATATGTTAAGGCTATTATACCATAGCGTTTAGATAATAAAGAACGCCGCAGAACGGCTGAAGTGAGCATATATAATAAATAATGTAAATCGCCAACTCGCTTTAGATGGACTATACACTAATTTGATAGAAATGTCATCTGTTAAACGTTGATTATTAATTCAACAAATCGCGGGGTGATTTACAACGTTTGTTTAAAGTGGATCGCAATTTGTTTGAGATCGGAATAAACAAACTGAGCAAGTATCCCTTTACGGGAGGTTTTAATTTGAATTTGGGGACCCAGGGTAGGTGCAAGCGATTCTCCGCTGAATTTGATACTTGAAGCAATCCCCGTGCCCCTACAAAACCTTGGCGTGTCTTGATCTGGGTTGTGTTGTCTTTATACGGAAGGATTATCCAAACGTGATATGGAAGGCGGTGAATTCCCCAAACTGAGACTCGACGCGGATGGTGGCGTGGTGAGCGTTGACCAGGGCTTTGACGATCGCCAAGCCCAATCCCGTTTCACCCGTTTCGGTGCGGGATTTATCGACGCGGTAGAAGCGGTCGAAGATGTTGGGCAGGTCTTCAGTCGGGATGCCTGCCCCGTTGTCCCGGATGGATAGAGTGACTTTTCGGTTGGATGCCTGCGCCGAAAGATGGATATTTCCTCCTTCGGGGGTATATCTCAGAGCGTTGCTCATCAGGTTACTGAATATCTGCATCATGCGGGCTTCATCCACAGAGATTTCGGGCAGGTGTTCGTCTACTTCGACCGAGAGCGTGATGTGCTGGATTTCAGCCTGCTGCTTAAAAGTTTCAGCGACGCGCTCTAAAAGGGAACTAGGCGGAAGATGCTGTGGGTAGAGAGGAAGTTCCCCTGCATCGGCTTGGGAAAGTATTTTTAGATCACTGACCAGGCTTTGCAGACGCTCGATTTCAGCGTAAATGATCGTCAAGCGGCTGTTGGTCGGTTTGAGGATACCGTCAACCATCGCTTCAATGTATCCGGCAATCACCATTAAGGGGGTGCGCAGGTCGTGAGCGATATCGGCGGTCATCTGGCGGCGTAGTTGGTTGATGCGCGCTACCTCGCGGCTCATCTTGTTGAATGCTACCGCTAATTGACCGATTTCATCTTTTGAGGTTACTTTTACTTCTTGTTCCAGCTCTCCCTGGGTGATGTTCTGCACTGCGCGGGTGAGGGCTTGTAGGGGACGGATCAATGTGCGCGCCAGCAGGGTGCCGATTATCAAGGCAACCAGCATGGCACCCAGCATGGCAAGGATCAAAGCCTCGTTCATGCGTTGTAAGAAAAGGTTTTCAGCAGGGTTGAAGCGCGGCTTTAAAGGGGCGTTTAAGATAGTTCCAACCTGGTTCCCGTCAACCAAGATGGCAGTTCCCTCTTGAAGAATCTCATAAGGGACAACCGATCCAACCGCATGACTTGAATTGACAGGAATGACTACTTTCCCATGGCTATCTGCCAGACCGAAGAAGAAATGGGGTTCTTCTGGAGGAGGACGTTTATCACGCGGCGGTTCGAAATAACTGCGATTAGGATCAGGGACAGGTTGGGTTGGATATGGCGGAGCAATCCTCTGGCGGATTTGCTTCCACTGGGTGTCAATCCCTTCCCAGGAATGTTTTTCGGTGTAATATTCCGTCAAGGATGTTTTTAAACTGCTGCGCTCCTGGTCGATAACCAGGAGAGTCAAGCGGTCAACACTGGTCAGCCGGATAAAGACAGCCACGAGTCCGGCGGTGAGCATAGCGACCAGCATAAAGGCGAATACGAGTTTCCAGAGGAGGGAGTTTTGCATAGGTGTTTGATCCCTCAGGAAGGCTTATAAAAGCGATAGCCGATGCCGAAGACGGTCTCGATGTACTGCGGTGCGTCCGGTTCGGTCTCAATTTTTTTACGTAAATTGCGGATGTGCACCGTGATGGTGGTATCCAGCCCGGTGAATCCGCTGTCCATTAAGTGCTCGACCAGTTGGGCGCGGGTGAAGACTTGTCCCGGCGATTGCATAAAGATGCTGAGTAAATCGTATTCGATGCGGGTCAAGATGACGGGATTCTCATGCACGGTAACATTATGGGTAACTGGGTCTAACACGACGTCACCGACGTGCAGGAGCTTACTTTTGCTGACGGCTCTGCCGTCGCGGCGCAGTATAGCACGGATACGGGCTTCCATCTCACGCATACGAAAAGGTTTGACGATGTAATCATCCGCCCCCAGATCCAGTCCCAGGATAACATCCGTTTCCTCTTCGCGAGCGGTGATGATGATGACCGGCGTCTGGCGTTCCTGGCGGAAGGCGCGCAGGAACTGGTAGCCGTCCATCTTGGGCATCATGATATCCAGTAAAATCAGGTCGGGTTTGTGATGGCGGGCGGCGTAGAGAGCTTCTTGACCGTCAACCGCGGTGAAGACCTGGAAGCCTTGCTCGGTGAGGTATTCGGATAATAATTGGCGGGCGCTGGATTTGTCATCTACGACAAGGATGGTATCGGACATGGGATTCTCCACGAATAGGATTTCGAGCAACTTTCTGAAACCAGGTTTCTGAAACCGGGTTTCTGGATTACGACTTCTTAATCATACGATAGACATATTCAGATTTTATTTAGAGCGGAGAAGAATTTTCATGCAAACTCAGAGTATATGAATCCCCATTATGGATTCTTAATCGTCTCATCATGCCTGCCGACCGCGCGTAATAGCAGCGTATCTCCCGATAACCGTTCATATGTCAGGCGGTAGTCCAAATCTACTCTGGCTTCGTAGATTCCGTTCGTACCTCGAATGGGTTTGGTTTGCAGGGAAGGATGGCGGGGGTTCTCTGCCAATAAAGCGATGGTTTTATCCACTTTCTTACGGATGGACGCTGGTAGCGCTTGATATAACAAAATAAAATGGGGTGGGATGTCAATCTTTGGCATCGCTGTCCTCAGCCGCTTTATGGAGGAAATTCAGAGCCGCGTCTGTGGTATCAAAGTGTTTCTGTTTTCCTGCATCGATATCGTCCTGAGCTTCATGTTCCAAGCGTTGCCAGCGTTCACTCCAGAACCAGACTTGATCGGTTGGAATGATCTGGGCGCGCTCGATGCTGATACGGTTACCCTCATCTATCCTGAAGACGAGTTCATCGCCTTCTTTGACACCCAATAGTGTGCGGATTTTACCGGGTAGGGTGATCTGTCCTTTGGAACGGATTCGGGAATGATGAAAAACTTGTTCACTCATGAAACGCCTCCTGGTAAGAAATTCCTACTTTCTTACTATTATACCACTTTCTATCCAATATCACGCATCTCTAATTGTTTGTCAAACTTGCCTCACTCAAGATTTTGTATTGTTCTTCTAGCAGGTGTAAGGCTTCGAGTTCCATGTACCAATCTATTGTATCGAGTGATTCTTCCATCTCGCCAGATTTAAGACGTTGCTCCATTTCGGCTGTGCTCATGCCAAAACGGATTTCAAATGCAGCCAGTTGTTCCCGTGTGCGTG
>JBAXBF010000053.1:0-14902 GCA_037142095.1 Chloroflexota bacterium | reverse complement strand
ACTATAGACCAAATAGTGACTGTTCCAAAACTGGTAAAAATGTGATTAAATAGGTGCGCACATCCGGAAAACAGTCATACTGTCTCACGGACTTTACATTTCCAGCCTCATTGCATAGTCCTTATGGATTACATTCTCTCTGTCCTGTATGGATTGCCTGAATCTCCCTCTTTACCGATTTTAGAACGATCACGATTGTTGACGTAGTCAGGCGATTTATCGGCTGTTCATTGGATATGTAAGGGCATTGAATTGCCCTACTACAAATTCTCTTCAGGTATACGTTGGTGTACGTTTGACATACGTTTCGTATCCTATTATGGTATACGTACGTACGTATACCATAACCAATACAAATATAACATCGCACAGGGGATCCGCTTTCAACTCGGTGGGCTAATAAAAGACAGCATCCCTAAGATTCCCCATACACTTCATTCGCGTAAAATCCGCGTAAAAATATCTATAACTCTATTGATTTTTCACATTTATAGGTATATCTTGTATTTAATAGCATAACCGTTGAAAGACGGTGACGCAAAGCCAAGGGTCTAAAGTCATTAAAGACCATGACAGCCTGGCTACCTTTGAAAGAGCGAGACTGGCGAAAGCCTGTTGTGCAAAGCCAAGGATCTAAAGCCGGAGTGGCTATGATAACCTGGCTACCCTAATCTCGAGAAAAGGCAAACCTGTCAGAAGACCGGGGCGCAATACCAAAGGGTCTAAAGCCAAAAGGGTCAAGACAGTCGGTATTCTCGAGAAGAGGAAAAGGCAAACCCGCCGAAAGACGGGGACGCAAAACCGAGGGTCTAAAGTCAAGAGACCAAGACAGCCTGGTTACCAAAGTAATAAAAAGCCCCTCCAGGTCATCGCTGGAGGGGCACCTATTTTAATGGGTAGATTGCTTCACCGAATTAACGCGATCTTCGCCAGGTTTTCCGCATAGAGGGGCATGATTTTTTCCTGGTTAAACGTCCATCCGCTAAAATGTTCGGTACTTACCGCGTAGGCGGTGCGCTCATAATAAGGGATGATATACGGAACATCCTTGAGCATAATCTCCTGCATCTTCCAGATGATTTCTTTGCGTTTCTCTGGATTCATCTCTATGCGTTGTTGGTCGAAAAGCGTGTCATATTCAGGGTTGGCATAACCTGTATCAGAACGCCCGCTGGCAATCGCACGGGTAGTCAGGATGCTGAGCATATTATTGGGATCCGGCTGGAGACCGCCATATCCCCATAAGATCATATCAAAATTGAAATTCGGATTGATAATGTCATGCAGGGTATTCTCATCCAGACTCTTTTCAGTGACCTGAATACCGATGGTGTTCCAATCCTTCTTGAGCAATTCCGCCAGGCGTTCATACGTATATTTTGGATAACCGCCAGGGTAATATAAGCGCAGTACCAAGGGGCTGTTGGTGCGCGGGATTTCCCGAATCCCATCCTTATTACCATCCTTATAACCTGCCTCATCCAAAATTTGATTCGCCTGATTGAGATCATAGGTATAATCTTGCAGGTTGGTATTAAACCAGGGTTCTTGCCGGTCGGTAACGATGGTAAGTCCCGCTTTGGCAGTATTCGACGTGGTAATCTCGATGATCGTCTTTTTATCGGTGGCATGCGCCAGCGCCTGGCGTACCCTCACATCTTGCAAAGCCGGGTTTCCAGTACACTGGTCTTGCCCCTTTTTAGGACATTTTTCCGGATCAATCAGGTTAAATATGATGTCATTGAAAACAGGTTTAACCGGAGGTCCGCTGATGACGCGGATGTTCGGCAGGCTCTTGAGGGCATTGGTTGTGGTGATGGGCAAATTGGCGATTGCATCGATTTCTCCCTTGATCAATGCCTGGACCATATCGTCTTGCTGGTTGTAGGTTTTCCAGAGCATCTCATCGACCTTCGGTTGATCTTTCCAATAGGTCTTATTGGCGATAAAGCGCAGGCTTTTCCCTGGTTGAAAGTCAGTAACCTTGAAGAGACCGCTGCCGACCGGTTTTTCATTCTTAAATGCCTTGAGCTGGTTGGGGTCGCCAGCCATGGGTCCCCAAATATGCTCTGGCAGAATGTAAAGCTGTCCTAATTTATAGCCAATATCGGGAACAGGTTCGGCTAAGCTGAGCAAGATGGTCGTATCATCCGGCGCCTCCACTTTCTCTAAAAATGAAAGCCCCCAAAGTTTTTTATAAAAATCAAGCGAGAAAGCGACGTCCTTGGCGGTTAATGGTTCACCATCATGGAAAGTACCATTTGCCTGTAGCGTGAGGGAATACTGCCTACCATCCTGTGAAACGCTGAAATTATTTACCAGAGCAGGGTGGTAAACACCATCGGGCTGCAGAATAAATAGCGTTTCATAAATTTGGTCAAGCGCATCATTTTCGATCACCGTAAGGGGTAAAAGCGGATTAAGGTTAGAAATCGTCTCTTGCATGCCGATCTTGAGCATACTGGATACCCCCGGCGTTGCGGTAACAGGTGGGTTGGTTTGGGATGGGGCAGGAAGCGTCTGAACGGGTACGGGGGTCGCCACGGATGGAGATTGGGTTGAAACGCCATCGCTCGCGTCCCTGATTGCACCCGTCCAATCGGCTTGCTGAACTACTTTAATATTTCCTATCTCGACGATTTCCTTGAATACAGCATTGGAAGTATTTACCCAATTCAGAGATGCACCGCGGAAGGATACACCAGCCAGATAAGCATAAGATAAATCCGCCCGGTTAAGGCTGGCACCGCCTAAGATGGCTGATTTGTAGGTTGGTATTCCGTCAACCAAAACGACACCCGCAAAACGCGCCATGCTCAGATTGGCTTCGGTGAGAACCGACCCCTGGAAATTGGTGCCCGTTAAATTTGCACTGGCAAGGTTAGCTTTGTCCATGCTGGCACCTTTGATACTGGCATCCTGTAAGTTGGCACCTTGAAGATCCGCCAGGCGCAGGTCAGAACCGTTCAAAGTGGCTTTGATAAGGGTCGCACCCGTCAACTTGGCTTTATTCAAATGTGTCCCGATCAAGATGGCACCGGTTAAGTTCGACCCGCTCAAGTCGGCATTGGTAAAAGTTGCCCCTGAAAGGTCTGCTCCGCTGAGATCATCACCACTTAAAGCCGAATCACTCATATCTGCGCCAAAAAATTTCGCCCGTACGAGTGTACAGCCTGAAATGCGCACATGGGTCAGGTTTGCTCCTGCCAAATTTGCCTCTGTTAAATCACAACCATCCATTTTAACATTGGTCATATTGGCGCGGACCAAGACTGCGTTTGTCATTTTTGCGCCGCTCAAATCCGCATTCTCGAGGTTAACCGCGACTAACTTGGCTTCTTCCAAATTGGCGCCAACCAGGCTGGCATTTTTTAAATTGGCGCCATTCAACTTGGCGCCGCGTAAATCTGCTCCCCGTAAATCTGCGTTGAGTAAGTCACTGTTCGATAAATTAGCCCGGCTCAAGTTGGCTTTCGAGAAATTCGCATTTTTCAGATCCTTTACTTCCCAGTTCTTATTCATCAAGTTAGCTTCGATGCAGTTTGGCGGACAGTTCATCGATGCATCACAAGCCGTTAGAACCATCGCTATAAGGATTAATAAAATCCATCGTTTTCTAGTCATTTTGCCATCCCGTCTTTATGTAGTGTATGCTTCATACAATGTATGCTTCATACACGATTACCTTACAGGTTCTAATTCAGATAATAAGCCTGGGTCCTCAGGCATGATTTTCTTTTGTCCGAAGGGCCAACCGTTAAAACGATCCGTACGCACCGCAAATGCAATTTGATCATAGTATGGAATGATATAAACGACATTACTTAAAATAATCTGCTGCATTTTCCAGACAATATCCTTGCGCTTGGTAATATCAAGCTCCTTGGACTGCTGATCGTATAACGTATCATATTCTGGATTGGAGTATCCTGTTTCAGAATTTCCACCCAGGATTTGGGTGGTTGTCAATACGCTCAAAATGAAATCAGGATCGGGGTTAACACCCCAACTCCATAAAACGATATCATGTTGAAAACCGGGGTTAACCATGCTAACCAGATCGCCTTCTTTGAGAGCCTGGATATTAAGTTGGATGCCAAGTTGGCTCCAGTTATCATTAAGGATCTGAGCAAGACGTTCATACAAATAACTGGGGTTATTCGATGCATAGAAGAGTTTAAACTTCAAAGGTGTTTTGCGATCCGGCATTTCACGCACGCCGTCATTGTTAATATCTAAATATCCAGCCTCATCCAGAATTTGATTCCCCAGGGCGGTGTCGAAAGGGTAATCCGCAAGATCAGAGTTATACCATATTCCCAATCCATTCGGGATAACAGAAATTCCAGGAATCGCCATCCCTTGCATCGAGACCTGAATGATGCGCTGCTTGTCTGTCCCATAGGCAAGTGCCTGGCGCACCTTTATATCCCGCAAAGCTGGATGCCCGCTGCACTTTCCTGAAGGTGGACAATTGCGCGGGTCGATTTGATTAATGATGATATCTGTGAAAGTAGGACGAGCTGAAAAGCCGTTGATGATTTGGACGTTCGGAACATTCTTAATGGCGTTGATTGCCGGAGGTGGAACAAAATCCACCGCGTCGATATCGCCTTTAATCAAGGCGTTCACCAAACTATCCTGATCACGATACGTTTGCCAAATCATTTCATCAATCTTTGGGCGGCGTAAATAATGATCCCGATTGGCAGCCATACGGAGCGAGTCATTGATCTTATAATCCACTAATTTAAATGAACCGCTGCCAACTGTGGGTATGTTTAAGGAAGATTTTAGAAATTCGGGGGTTTCGGTGAGAGGACTCCAGAGATGCTCAGGAAGAATGTAGAGTTGCGATAATTTATCGGCAATGACGGGTACGGCTTCTTTCAAAGTGAGCACAACGGTATAATCATCCTTTGCTTCCACTTTATCAAAAAGGATCGTATCGTTATAGCGCACCGATTCTTTCGTGTTATGGTAAAGATTTAAAGAAAACACGACATCTTTCGCAGTGAGCGGATGACCATCATGGAATTTGGCATTGGGCGGTAAACTGAACGTATACACCTTACCATCTTCCGATCTTTGAATTTGACGCGCGAGAAGTTGCTTATAGTTTCCATCATCCCCAATTTCGAACAAGGTATCGTAAATCTGGCGAAAAAATAGGCGTTCGATGTTTAATCCTGCCCAGAGTGGGTTGAATGTTGTGATCGTTTGCTGGTTGCCGATTTTTAGAACACTCTTAATTTGTTGAGGGGATGACGGTGCTCGTCCTTCCAAAGGTACTTGCATTTGGGCTGCGGTATCTGCCCGCATAATCGGCATGGGGAAGATGGCTTTTTTAGTGCGGAATTCCGGCGGAAAAATAAGACTGGATTCACCCTCTTTAATCTGCGTCAACAGGGCTGGATGGGCATTTTGACCAAAGGCATCGAAGCGAATGGGTCCAAATAATGTATTATCTGAAGTGAAGCTTAGTAAGGCTTGTTGTATATTTTGGGGTAATTCTGTTTTTCCGTTTGTAAGTGCCTGCATCAAGACGGTTTGGACAAGTTTGAGGGCAAGATAAGATTGAATGCTGCGGTTGCCCGGTAGAGATTCATAACGCGCTTGAAAATCGTGGATAAATGACCCTGTCGTATTGCCTTTTTCGTCTTGCCAGGGAACACCTGGGGACCATTGACTCCCAATGATCAGATAATCAGCATTTGTTTTATTTTTGGTAATGAAATCAGGATCGGCGAAGGCACCCGTGATGCCGATGATTGCCTTAGGATTGATATTCTTATCTCTCATTTGTTGCAGTAAGAAACTGACATCATCCGCAGCATCGGCAGTGATGAAGATCACGTCCGGATTAACATTCCGCATAGAATCCAGGATGGCTTTAAAATCGGAAGTGCCGGTTAAAAATTTAGCATAGGAAACCACGCTCCATCCTTTCTGTGCCGCGAGATTCAAAAATGTGCTGGCTGTGCTGGTTCCACTAAGATTATATTGGTAAATGATAGCCAGGGAAGGCGGTGAAGCGGGATCCGTTACTGTTTGCAGCCAATTAAAAGCCGTCTCAAGCATCCCGATTGATGAAGCAGGCAGTCGAAAAACCCATTGGTATCCCATTTGCGTGATCAATGTGCTGGTGCTGTTGGGAACGATCAGAGGTACCTTCATTTCATTGGCAACTTTTGCGATTTCTAAAGTGCAAGAACTTGCGTAGGAACCCAGAATAACAGGGACTTTATTTACCTCGATTAACTCGCGGGCAGCTTTTTCCGCTTCAACAGGACTATTTTGATCGTCCTTAACGATAAGGTTCAGCGCGCAGCCGTTGATACCACCGGAATTCTTGATCTCGTCAAGCGCCATCTCATAACCGCGCATGAGCTCCTTTCCTTGGGGCGTATCAAGGCTATTGATAATGCCAACTGGATAGGAACACCCCGTTGCTGTCATAGACTGAGCAGTGAGATTCGTTGAAATACCGGAGGCTAAGTGGGAGAAATCAGCCTGACATGCACTCAAACAACCCACTAAGATGAGGAAGAGCGGAGGAAGGATTTTCCATGGTGAGAGTCTTATTGCGGAACTTGGAATTCTCATGTAATTAACTTCCTCATTACGGCACGTAGATTGCGCTCAATGGGATTTTATAACGAGTGGGCCATTGGGTCTGATCGTTGTGTTTCGTACCGCCGAAACTGGCATCCTTAATCAAAGCAGTCCGATCTTTCTCATTGAGTTCCATGATCGCCGGGTCTTGAATTTCGATACCCTGCGCCACCATATCTGACACAAGAAGCAGCGCCCCGGTCAGATTCGCATCCCGCAGGTCTGCGCCGTCCAATTTTGCACCGACTAGATTCGCACCGATCAGTTTGGCATTGCGCAGATCACATCCGCTGAGGTCTGCGGCATACAGGCTGGCACCATTGAGATACACCCCCTGCATATTGGTACCCGAGAGATTGATCCCGTTTAACCAGGCACCGTTGAGATTGGCAAGCACTAAAATACCGCCGACGAACTCTGCCCGGCTAAGATAGGCTCCTGCCAGATAAGATCCGTTCAAATCTGTCCCAGAGAGAAGAGCATAACCTAAACGCGCCGCGCGCCAATCGACTCCGCCCAGGGTAAGAGCATACATTTCGGTTTTATCCAAGACTGCCCCAGAAAGATTTGCTGTATCCAATCTTGCCCCGGTCAGGATGGATCCAGTCAAGTCCGCACCGCTTAAGTCAGCATTGGTCAAATCCGCACTACCAAGATTTGCTTTTCTGATCTGAGCGCCTTTAAGCGCAGTCCGGATTAATTTGGCATTACTCAGATCACTTTCATCCAGGATGGCACCGCTTAAGTCGCCGTCGCTAAAATTCGCACCCGCTAGACGCGCCTTAAGCAGGTTGGCATTCGCCATATTGGCTTTCTGGAAATCCCTGTTCACCAGGTCTTTGCTCATAAGGTTTACTCCCAGACAGCCGGGAGGGCAAGAAGAACAACCGCCAAGTATCCACATACCAAGAAATAGAAGAAAACCTATTCCCTGTGTCACCTTTGAGCATACCTTCATAATTTCTCCTCGTTCTCTATCTTTTGTTTCAAAACCATCATTTATCAATGACTTCCCAAAAGATGTTTGATGCAAGAGAATTATAACAAATTATTAGGGAGTTGGCGGGTCTTGAAAAACGATTACCCCAGGCTTTCTAAATTTGCACGCACAGTCTGGATATCCGGGTGGTCTTTCGGAAGCGTTCTTTCGAAAACAGAAAGGGCACGCAGATAGGCTGCGCGTGCACCCTCTATGTCTCCATTTTCTTGCATAATACCGGCAATATTATTCCATAAGGTAGCGATCTTGGGATGGGACGGATCGAGGACTGACTCAAATATCTTGAGAGCCCGTTCGTAGGAATTTTTTGCTCCAATAATATCACCCATTTCATGTAAAACGCTGCCAACATTGTTAATCCGCACGGCTACATTGGGATGATCGCTTCCGAAGTGATTTTCATCGATCAATCTGGCACGTTCATAAGCGGTTAGAGCGCCAGCATAATCTCCCAGGGATTGGTAGACACGCCCCAGATTACTGGTAAAAGTCGCCGTTGTAGGATGGCTTGGTCCAAAGATAACATTACTGATCTCAAGCGCACGTTCATAAGCAGCCCAAGCACCGAGATAATCTCCCTGGCTGAAAAGGATTCCCCCCAGGTTATTATAACGGATAGCAATGTTGGGATGCTCTCCGCCATAAACAGCTTGATCAATCTCCAAGGCTTTCAGATAAGCTGTTTTAGCAGAATCCAGTTCTCCAATGTCTTGATAGACGCCCCCTATATTATTCCAACGCACGGCAACATTCGGGTGAGATGGACCATAAACGGAGATATCGATATCCAATGCCTGCCTATAAGTGCTTTGCGCACCGCCAAAATCTCCCAGATCATGCAGCACGCGTCCCAAAGTATTCAGATCGCGGGCAAACACCGGATGGTTAGGAATTTTTCCGGCTTCCTTATTACTACCATAGGTTGCCCGGTCTATCAATAAGGCTTGCTCAAGAAATGATTTTGCTTCAATGTTATGTCCAAGATCGTTCAGGATCATACCCAGACAATTAAGATCACGGGCGACCAGAGGATGGGATGGTAAACCGGCTGTCTGCTTAAACTCCCGTCCAAAGACATTTGTATCGATTGCCAGGGCGCGTTCAAATGCAAATTGAGCCCGGGTGTGTTCACCAAGATCGCGCAGTACCATCCCAAGATTGACTAGATCTCTTGCAAGATTGGGATGATTCTGTCCAAAACATTTTTCGTCTATTTCCAGCGCGCGTTCGAAAGCCATTTGCGCCCAACTAAGACCGCCATGGGCGAAAAGTGAAGTGCCCAGGTTATTCACATCCCGCGCAACATTGGGATGATGCGCCCCAAAAATATTCTCATCGATTTCAAGAGCATGTTCATAGGCTGTACGCGCTCCCGAAAAATCACCCAAAGCATATAACGCCATTCCCAAATTGCCTAGATCGCGGGCAATATGGGGATGCATGATCCCAAAGACCGCCTCGTCAATTTCTGAGGCTTTCTCGAAAGCGACCTTGGCTTCGGCAGGATTACCAAGCGCATAGAGCGCTGTTCCGAGACTGTTTAAATCCCTGGCAACATTGGGATGATTTTCACCAAACACAGCCTGATCGATCTCACGCGCTCGCTCGAATGCAGACTGGGCGCGACCATAATCACCCAATTCACGGAAAACGATGCCAAGATTATTCAAGTCTCTGGCAACAGCAGGTGTATTCTGACCTTCTTCAATGTCAATCGAGAGTGCTTCCTCAATTGCGATTTTGGCGGCGCCATAATCGGCGGTTTCTCTCAGAACACAACTGAGGTTATTCAGATCACGGGAAAGATAAATCGCGTAGAGGTTTATTATTTCGTCCGGGTCATTCATTAACAGATCACGGTCAATTTCAATGGCACGGACGATCGCTTTTCTGGCAGCTTCATAATCACCCAGATCATAGAGGACCCGCCCGAGATTACTGGAAGCAGTGGCAGCATTAATATTCTGCCAGCCTAACGTATTCTCAATGATTTCCAGAGCCCGTTCAAAGACGACCTTGGCAGCCGCATAATTTCCTTGTTTTCGCAAGGTTAAGCCGATATTGTTAATGTCACGCGCATAATTGGGATGTTTCGATCCGAAGATAGCCTCATCGATAGTGCATGCTCGTTCGAAGGCAGCATTACTCTCACTATAATGGGCTGTCTGGCGTAAAAATGAACCATATTCATTCCATAAAGAGCCGGACTGAGGAAGACCCAATGTTTCTGTAATTTCTGCCAGACTTCGAACCTGTTCTTTAATGAGTTCAAATGTGGACGGTTGCCCATTCCGATTATCTTGTGCAGCAGTGTCTGCCAGTGTCTCGGCAATTCGTTGAATCGTTATTACGTCAATTGGAAATCGGCGTTCGTAGATCACCGCCTCGACTTGCTTTTCAGGTACATTCACGACCAGTTGAAAATAGATTTTTCCACTCGTCAAAGCCCGCTGCAGGCGCAGCAGGTCATCCTTAGAATGTGTTCCAATGGAAATACGTTCCAGGATGGATTGGTAATCATGGGGAAGTGGTGATGGAATTTCCATAAGAAAACGTGCGTTCGGTGGATATTGGGTGTAGTAGTTCTAATCCAGCATCAGCTACTGACTGCATTTCACTTATATACAGTGTATCATAAACTTTTATAGTATGTGAAATTTCCTATGATAGAACATCGTTTTGTAGTAAAATTCTGAAAGAATACCTATATATAATGTTACTATGAGATTAGGAGCGTATCATGCCGGTTGTAATCGGTCAAAATGTTAGCCAGTTTCATATCATTGAACTGCTGGGTGAAGGGGGGATGGCGACCGTCTATAAGGCTTTCGATATGCGCCTGGAACGCAATGTAGCCATTAAATTCATTCGTAAACAGGCTATCGCAGACGATCAGACAGAAAAAGTATTCAAACGTTTTGAACGTGAGGCTAAGACATTAGCGAAATTATCGCATCCTAACATCATAAAGATTCTGGATTATGGTGAATACGAAGATTCTCCCTATCTCGTCATGGAATACCTTCCTTTAGGGACACTAAAGGAGAAAACGGGGAAACCGATCGCCTATTATGATGCGGCGCGCATACTGGCAACCGTAGCGCGGGCACTGGAATATGCCCATAATCATGGGATCTTGCACCGCGATGT
This sequence comes from Chloroflexota bacterium, assembly GCA_037142095.1. Taxonomy (GTDB): domain Bacteria; phylum Chloroflexota; class Anaerolineae; order Anaerolineales; family DRKV01; genus JBAXBF01. Next base: position 4,137 of record JBAXBF010000053.1, on the reverse strand, counting down.
AAAACCCGCCAACATCCTCCTTACCGAAGAAGGCGAACCGATTTTATCAGACTTTGGGATCGCTAAGATTTTAGATGCAGAAGAAACCACTCAGCTTACGAATACTGGGGTGGGTATCGGTACGCCCAAATATATGGCTCCCGAACAAGTGGATGGCAAGAGTACTGCGCAAACCGATGTGTACGCGTTGGGCGTCGTATTTTATGAATTAGTAACGGGCAGGGTGCCTTTCGATGCGGATACACCTCTTGCAATATTACTAAAACAAGTACAGGATCCTCTTCCCCACCCGAAGAAGTCAATCCCGGATTTACCAGATGAAGTGGAACAGGTATTGTTTAAAGCATTAGCGAAAAATCCAGAAGATCGTTATGCAAATATGGGAGAATTTGCTGCTACACTCACTAGATTATCCCTTGGAGATAAATCTGTTTCAACCCCACCCCAAGAGAAAGCAGTAGCAAAGCAGATACCACAACCCCAAAAAGAAGCAGTCTCTCCTGTACCTTTCGTCCAAGCCGCGCCTCCGCGGGTTTACCCTCAACCAGAACCTATGAAGCAATCAAAAAGACCGCTGGGATGGATCCTTTTGGGAATAGCGGGGCTGGGGATACTGGCAATATTCCTTGTGCTTATGGTGATGGCAGGAATCGTATTAAATTCACAGGCTACCCAGACACCTGAAATCCAGATAATCATAACGCAGCCTTCCATCCTGACTGCCCAGACCGAAATCCCGCTTGCAGAGCCCACTTTACCCGTCGTGTCGCAGGACAGGACGCCAGGTAGTATGGGTGGAAATTTATCCTATCCTGGTGAAGCGATCCCGCCGCAGCGCATTGTGGCTTTTAATCTTGACACAGAGCAATGGTATCATGTTAAAACCGAGGCGAACCAGACCACTTACCTCCTCCAAGATATCCCTCCAGGCAGATATCAAGTGGTTTCATATATCATCCCTGGAAATAATGTTCCCCCAGAATTGGCTGGAGGATATACTCAGGCAGTATTATGCGGTTTGGATGTCAGTTGTACTGATCACAATCTGGTGGACATAATCGTGAAACCAGGTAAACTCACCCCCAATATCAACCCGACGGATTGGTATACCCCGGACTCTCTCAAAGCTTTCCCACCTGAACCACCGGAAAACCCATGAGCTTTAATTTGGACAAAATATGGAATTAACTCGAGCAGAACTTTACTTGATCCTTAATCAACCAGGAAAGCTATGGCTGACCGGTATCGATTTGAGTGGCGCGAATCTCATTCGCGTTCGACTGAATGGCGCAACCCTTATTAAAGCTGACCTGTCTTACGCCAACCTTTCTGGAGCAACAATCACTGAAGCGCGTGTCATGGCAGTTAATTTGACGGGTGCCCGTCTGGTTGGGACAGATCTGAGCGGCACAAACATGACAGGCTCAAATTTGACGAATACCAATTTTTATGAAGCCAACCTGACGGATGTTAATTTTTATGAAACGAATCTCACCGGTGCAAATCTCAAACGGGCAGTATTGAATCGTGCTAATTTTACCAAAGCCATCTTGATTGGAGTGGATTTTTCCGAGACAAACTTAAGTGGTTTGGAATTCATCAAAGCCACACTGCAAGGTGGGATGTTAAAATCGCAGACTCTAACCGGTGCGAATATGACTGCGTGCGATCTGAGCAATGCCGATCTTTGCGACGCGAAATTAAATGGAGCAAAATTGAATGAAGCTAATCTGACTGGCACCAATCTAATCTCTGCTAATTTAACTTCAGCAAAAATGAACAAAGCAATATTATTGAATGCCAATCTTAGCAATGCTAACCTTACGCACGCGGACTTGAGCGAAGCAGATCTTAGCGGGGCAAATCTACAAGGCTGCATGCTATCAACGGCGAATCTCAGTCAGGCAAAAATAAGCCAAGAACAAATCAAACAAGCCGCTGCTCTGGATAATGTCATTTTCCCGGATGGGAATCGGCATCATAAAAAGTAAATCAATAATGCTCGTCGATTAACCTGCTTCTTGGGATTCCACAACCGAGGGTAAGATGGGCGAGACCGGTGTGCTCGGCTTTGTAATGCGTAAATAAGTCAATGTCCAGGCAGATTGAATGTAGGCACGCAGAATTCCAACCAGGATGATCAGTACAGGTATATAAGCAGCACAGCATAAAGCCGAGATGATAATCCAAGTCATGGGATTATTACCCTGTTCGGCAATTATGTTAAGAACGATAAATGTAATCCCGAGTATGAAGGGTAATGCCAGAACAAAACTGACGAACCCGCCTCCCAAAATCAAGATCAATCCCATTAAAATAAGACTTCCAAGATTGGCACGGGTTACTTCCCAACCACGACTCAATGCCTTGGAAAGACTCAGATTTTCAGCGACCAGAGCAATATTACATTGTTCGACATAAAGTGCGACCAGCCATCCCATCGGGATTAAGAGGCAGCAGTATGGAATCAGGATGCAGATTCCGATGATTGAGAGAATCAAAATGATGATACTTCCAAAAGTGAATACCGTCCATCCCAGGTAAACGAGAAGATTTAAGAAAAACACCCGCCAGAAATAAGACAGACTACTCCGAAACAGCTCTCCAAATGAGATACTGGCAATGGTATTGTTTTTTACTGCATCTTCAGCCTGAACTACGCCACGAATGAGACCGATTCGACCCACGTTTCCCAAGAAGATACTGATGATAGAAATGACTAAAATGAGCAAAATAAGGATTAAGACAGCTACTATAACCCAAAAGATGATCTCCCCTTGCTTAAGATTCCCGAATGTTTGCCTAAAGAAGTCATTCAATCCCCGAAAGTTTTCAGATCCGGAAGGGGATGTGAAATTGTCTCCAGAGAAATTACCCCCACCGCCATTTCCTGTTCCACCGCCATAATAACCACTGGAACAACTAGCAAAAATACCAAAAATCCATAATACTTTATGTTTCCAGATGATTTGCCAGGCACGAGATAAGACTTCACTAAAATCCATGGTTGCATCCTCTCTATATTTAATAAAAAAAAGCCAGTCTAAAATTATATTTAGGCTGGCGCAAATGAGAATTTATTTACCGTAAGTCTTTGCCAGATAATCGATCACTGCCGTTTGTTCAGCTTCGGAAAGATTGGCGCCTTTCCCCACCATTCTACCGACAGTCCCTTTCCATTCATCGGCTGTTTTAGTTTTGGATGATACTCTATCCAAATTGTGACATTTTGTACAGCGTTCTTCCAATAAAGCTTTTCCATCTAAACTGCCGCCAACCGCAGCTTCCTGTTTGGCTGGTGCTGAGGTGGGAACTACCTCTTGATTCGCCGGTGCAGAGGTGGGAACTGCTTCTTGTTTCGCTGGTGCAGAAGTGGGGGCTGCCTCTTGTTGAGCTGGTTTTTCAGCGGGTTTTTGTGCAGGTGCTGCTCCTCCACCGCACTGAGCGGTCAGTAAAGCAATAAGAACAAACAAAAACATAGTGACAAAAATATGTTTTTTCATATAATTTATCTCCTTTGTTTTATTATACATCAAAAAAATTCCGATGGATGAATTTATTTAGCGTAAGTCTTTGCTAGATAATCAGTCACTGCCGTTCGTTCAGCGTCACTTAGATTTGCACCCCTGCCAATCATATTATCAACAACAATTTTCCAATCATCAGGAGTAAAAGGTCGAGATACTGCTTTACGGAGACTATGACATGCCGAGCAGCGATCTTCCGTCAGAGTCTTTCCATCCAGGCTGCCATCAGCCGCAGCGGAAGTAGGGGCTACCACTTGCAGATCTGGTTTTTTAGAAGATTTCTGATCAGGCGCCGCTCCCCCTCCACACTGTGTGGTCAGTAAAGCAATGAGAACAAATATGAAAAGAATAACAAATAAACGATTTTTCATGAAATTTACCTCCATCGGTTAATTATACTCTAAAATAAATATTCGATAATTGAATATTTAAGCAATTAATGATAAACTCTTATACGAAGCAGCCTTGTGAATATGGATGCTTCCTGTAACTGGAATTTGAAAAAAACGATCTTTTGGATAAGTCGAAATGAATTGTAAGTTTTAAATCAGAGGTTAACCTATGAAGCAAATTCGTGAAGTGTCAAAAGTTTTCCGCAGCAAGCCAACAC
>JBAXBF010000052.1:0-14928 GCA_037142095.1 Chloroflexota bacterium | reverse complement strand
ATGCAATACGTTCGCGCGATGAGACTCGCAAGCGAGCTATCCGAATGGCACTTTCCGGCATTAAACTGGCAGAAGTGGAAAAAGGACAAACTCTTGACGAATCGGCTTTACTCAGTATTATTCAGAAAGAGGTTAAATCTAACCAAGAAACCATTGTTGAAGCGAGACGCGCCGGACGTGAAGATATGATTGCAACGAACGAGGCGGAAATTGCTATCCTGCGAGAGTTCTTACCCAAACCGTTGACTACCTTAGAACTTGAAGCTCAGGTGCTTGAAGCTATCACTGAAATCGGCGCGAAGTTACCGTCAGATATGGGTAAGGTGATGAACATATTGATTCCTCGGCTGGAAGGGCGCGCTAACGGCAACGAAGCAAGCGAAGCCGTGCGCAAATTACTACAGGTAAAATAATCGATACACTTTTCCGCCATGTTTAAAAACCCCATTTGGCAGGGTCTTTTCGTTTCTGTTTTGTTTTTAACTACAAGCGGTCTCGCCTTCTTTGCCATCATTACGCCCTCTCCACTTACACCGCCAGCTTCATCGCTGGTAGTTGGGCAGGTGGCATCTCAGGATATCGTTGCACCACGTTCGGTTACATTTGATAGTAAAATACTCACCGAACAAGAGCGGGGATCTGTTTTGCGTGCTATCCAACCTGTTTATACTACCCTGGATACCAGCATTGCTCGTCGCCAAATGAACCACCTACGGGATGTACTTGCGTATATATCTAGCGTACGATCTGATAATTATCCCTCGCAGGAACAAAAACTCGAAGATTTATCGGCTTTAGAGGATATCCAATTTCAGACCGATATCGTAAAAAAAATACTTGCTTTGAGTGACACTCGCTGGCAAGGAGTGCAGCAAGAAACCATAAACGTTCTCGAACAAGTGATGCGTACAACAATTCGCGACAACCAATTAGAAGATTCCAGACGCGGTGTTCCAGCAATTATCAGTTTATCTCTCCCTGAAGATCAAGCCGCAATCGTTTCAGAATTGGTAAAAGCCTATATTGCACCCAACAGCCAATACAGCGAACCCCTTACGGAGGCTGCTCGCCAACAAGCGAGAGACCAGGTAAAAAATATTTCTCGGTCTTATGTTCTAGGCGAAACAATTATCTCCCGTGGACGGTTAATCACAGCTTTAGATATTGAAGCGCTCCAGACGCTTGGGTTGACACAGCCCACCAAGAAATGGCAGGATTATCTCGGTACTGCCACCCTTGTTCTGGTCATCATCATCTTTTGCATTGTATATTTACGAAAATTGTTTGTCGTCAACCATCCACGCATGCTTGGCAAACGAGCATTGTTCGTATTATCTGTCCTATTTCTTGGATTTCTTTATACAGCTAGGCTTGTAATTCCCGGTGATGAATTAGTTGCTTATCTCTTTCCTCTAAGTGCATACAGCCTTACCCTGGCTGCGCTTTTCGGAAGTGAACTGGCGATCATCAGCATACTACCACTCGCATTATTAGTAACTTATGGTATTCCTAACACACTTGAGTTAACGATGTATCATGTTCTCGGAACGATGTTTGGAATTTTCTTTTTAGGACGCGCCCAGCGAATATCATCTTTTCTTGGTGCCAGTGTGGTCAGTGCATTCACAGGATTGCTGGTTGTTGTCGCATACCGTTTCCTTGAGTCTCCTGATGCCCCTGCCATGATCATAAGCAGATCCTTCCAACGCGAAATGATTTTGTTAGGTTCAGCGGCTATCGGCAACAGCATCAGCTCAGCGGGATTAACGATTGTACTGCAATTCATCCTTGCACAATTTCTGGGTGTGATCAGCCCACTCCATCTTGTCGAACTCAGTCGTCCGGATCATCCTTTGCTGCGATTATTAATGCAATCCGCTTCAGGTAGCTACCAACATAGTTTACAGGTCGCCAACCTTTCCGAGCAGGCAGCCGAACGCGTCAATGCTAATGGGCTTTTGGCGCGTGTCGGCGCACTTTATCATGATGTCGGGAAGATACGTAACCCCGCTTTTTTTATTGAAAATCAGGTACCTGGGCAGCTAAACCCGCATGATGATCTGGATCCTGCTGACAGCGCCACTATCATTATCGCGCACGTTCCTGATGGGTTAAAGTTAGCTCGCAAATACCGCCTGCCACGTCGTATTTTAAGTTTTATTCTCGAACATCATGGTGGTTCTTTGACCCGTTACCAATATGTCAGTGCTGTTAAAGCTGCTGGCGGAGATGAAAATCAGGTTGATAAAAACAAATATCGCTATCCCGGGCACCGTCCCCAAACGCGTGAAACAGGGATTGTCATGTTAGCAGACGGGTGTGAGGCAGCCGCTCGCGCAAAACGCCCCAATAATGAGGATGATTTACGCATCATTATTGAAAATATTATTGACAGCCGGTTGAAAGAACACTTGCTAGATGACACTGAATTGACTCTTAACGATCTGTCCAAAATCAAGGAGACCTTCGTAGAAACATTAAAAGGTGTTTATCACCCACGCATTGACTATCCAAAATTGGATAAACCACCCGACCCCCCAATAACCATTGAGGATGTTATGCGTCTACCCCTTCACGAACCTGAATCTGCCAAAATATCTACCTCTGTTTCATCGACAGAAGATACTGAGAGAATACGATAACATGATTTACTTACAACTTGAAGATGAAATTATCTCCAAATATCCACATATCCAGCCTGAGCAGTTAATCCTGGCAGCGGAAACCGCTCTGAAATATCAAGAAATGACATCTAGTACGGCATTAACTCTAGTTATATGCGAGAATGACGCCATCCAAGAATTAAACTGCCAATATCGGAATGTCAATATCCCCACCGATGTGCTTTCCTTTCCTTCGCAAGAGCAAGACCCTGATACAGGAGAGCTCTATTTAGGAGATGTGATCATTTCCATTGAATACGCATTAACCAATCTAGATGGTCATCGTACTACAATTGAAAGTGAATTGATCTTGTTAGTAGTGCATGGAACACTTCACTTACTTGGGTATGACCATTCTGACGAGAAAGAGAAGGAAAAGATGTGGGCGACTCAGACAGACATTTTGATGCAGTTAGGAATCGACATTATTGTCCAATGAAATTGACAATTGCTACATTCTTATCACATTCATCATAGAGCCAAAATTCAACCTTAGAAGAACGTGACTGACCATCGGCGGTATATATTTGCACCGTTAATGGTTCAGTAGATTTAACCGGCTGTCTGGATAATATGATTTCAAATCCAGCCGGTCCATATTGGGGTGCATTGCCAGATGTCGTTGTTAGTGTGACTGCTTGATCTATGATCTTGCCTTCCACAACGACAGTCAGACCCGTTACCGGTTCACTAGAGGCATTAAACACTTGCCCAGATATCCGAGATCCATTGCAGGAATTTCCATTAGTATTCAAAAGATCTGACCCAATGTAACGTGGATTTCCACGTTGAGGAGTATAATACCCGACTTGTCTGGTTGGAAAAACAGTCAGGTCAAGAGGGGAGAGCGTTGGGGCAGGGGTAATTAACGGATCGTCTGAGAGTGTCGGAGCTGGAGTTATCTTAAGAGCCTCAGAAAGCACTTGGGTTGGAGGAAATTGTGATGATGTCTGGAGCACTGAACTGGGAATTTCCGGGGAAAGGATCATGGTTGATTCAGCAGTTGCTGTTGCTTGAGTTGCTATCTCTGTCTTAGTAGGTGAGAGTGTCGGTAATATTGCTGTAGCTGTTGGGATAGGTGCGACCGTAGTTGAACATAACCTCTGCTGAAAATCAGGTAAAGGGAAGATGATAAGGCGAAAAAAAACCAGGACAAAGGCGATTAATAGTATGACAAGAATGAGTTTATTCCAAAAATTCTCGGATGGGTAACGCGAGGATTTTTGCTTTTCATCCAATACTTCGATTTGTTCTACTTTGTGTCCAGGGTTAAACATACTTGTCTCCTTGGCTTGATATTTAAGGTGTTGTGATTCGGATATTACCCTTATTCCGTCGTTCTGCTAACCAATCTTGAATGGCTTTGGCATGTGCTTTAAGTAAAGGATCGGGATCAAGAGGGTGTTTCGGATCACGTTCGATTATCTCAACAATGTGATATCCCAACCTGGTCTTAATTACATTGGTGAATTGACCCGATTGTAATCCTTTCCCCTCAAAAATTGCCCGATCTAATTCTGGCTCGAGTAAGTACCCTTTTGGGAACCATCCTAAATCGCTATTTGCTAGAATTCCATATTCGGTAAGAATTGTCTCAAATTTTTCACCTGCTTGTAGACGACTGTAGATCTTATTCGCATCGTTGATGTCAAAGAACAGCATTTGGCGGGCATGAGCTTGATCGGCTTCAGATGGAACACTTGCCGCAATTTTATCCCGCATCCAGGCAGCCTCCGTTGCCCGTCTAAGTGCCATCCGAAAACTTGGCTCGGAATAATGATTCATCTCCAACCATGCTTGAAATGTCTGTGCTCCACCTGCCTTTTCAATCAAATTAGCCAATCTTTGCTGGAGTTGAGCATCATCCAGGACATAACCATTCTCTTTAGCACCTTGCATCAAAAAGGTTAGATCGATTAAATCATCTAAAACTTTGTTCTTATCTTTATCTGTTAATTCTGTTTTACTGGTGCGTGCTGCCTGAAAACGAGCAAGTTCCAATTGGTATTCCTGAACAGAAATAATTTCACCATTGACCATAGCTGCCATAGGTTCTATGGTGGGCGCGGGTATATCTGTAGCTAGAATAACAACACTTTGCGTTTCTGGGGATTCCAGTGGAGTGCTTTGAAGGGTAAGATCAGCATCTTCGCTATATTTACTGATCACACACCCCATTAAAACCACAGTAATGGGGATGAACAATAAAAATCTAAGTATTTTATTTATAGTACCCATTTGTTTAGGAAAATAATGATTGGCTTTTGACATGATATCTAAATTATAACCTTTTTAGCGGTCTTATGCTATATTTTTTTGCGGGGATGTTATTCCAGGACGATTTTTCGAAAGAATTATGATGTATACGATAAGATTAATGGTCTTCTAATGGACTGATTGAGTATGTCAATGGTAATATCTCTATCATGTATCTTAAGGGCAGTTCTTGGAGTATGCGGAAACGGCGTAAGCCGGTGAGCATATTTCGCATCCTTGTATTATTAGCATTAATTGGAGTTGCATTGTACTTTAATCAGACCGTTGTTCCGACAGTTGGTCCTATTGGCGTTCCTTCTCCGACCGCCACCCGCAGCCCAGAATCATTCATTAGCGAAGCTGAAAATTTCTTCAAAGATGGTAAACTTCTTAAGGCTGTTGATACCTACAAAGCAGCCATCCGTACCGATCCACAAAACCGAGATAATTATGTCAAACTAGCCATAATTGAGGCACTCCAAACAAGCAATGGAGATTATAAAGGAGCCCTGGACAATGTAAATATGGCATTGGTGGGAAACGATAATTATGCTTATGGACACGGCGTTAAGGGGTGGCTGCAAGTACTGTCCGGCACTTTCTTGGAAGCGGATGCATCTATCAAAAAAGCAATGGATCTTGATCCGAATAATCCTTTATTCTTAGCTTATTATGCCGAGTATTTGATTACGAAAGGAGAATATGGAGACATTGAGAAAGCCATTAAAGCCTCGCGCGATGCGATTTCGCTCGGTAAAAATCTCTATGAAACTCATCGCGCACGGGGGATTGTGCTATATAATACGGGAAACTATGAAGAATCGCTAAAAGAATTTGAAAATGCCCAGGTAATTAATAAGAATATTCCTGATCTCTATCTTTACATTGGGTACTGTTACCGATCCCTGGGTGATTATGGAAGAGCCAATGAGGCTTTTTTACAGGCAAATGCACTCAATCCGGGGGACTCTATTCCTGATCTTGAAATATCCCGAACCTATGCAACCGTTGGTGAATTTGCCAAAGCGGTGCAGTATGCTCAGAAGGCTGTAGAAGAAGATTCCACTAACCCGCATCGTCACGGTAATCTGGGAATCATGTATTATAAAAATCAACAATATTCAGAAGCCGTTGACGCGTTCACGATAGCAATCCGAGGTGGGACTGCCAAAGACGGTAAATCGGTTCAAGGACTACCGCTTGATAGGGGCAGGGTTGTGCAATATTATTTTACCTACGGGCTTTCACTGGCACATCTCAATCGTTGTGCCGAAGCTGTACCAGTAATGCAAGCTATATTAAACGGTGTACCCGATGACGAGATTGCAGTTTATAACGCCAATGAAGGGTTGTCAATTTGTAAACAGAACCTCGAAGGCGTGACTCCTTCCGGGACAGAAATAACACCCGATGGACAGCAGAACACGCTCGAACCCACCGGCCAGCCAACGAAAGCGAAGGTTAATAAACCTACTGTAACTCCTACTCCCAAGAACCTCAAACCCAAGGTGGAGAAGACAACGCCAACCGCGACACCAAAAAAGAATAAATAATGAGGGATTCACATCGTACCTTTTCTTTATATTTTGGGTAAAACTTTCTATCTATGAGCAGTAAAGGGCAATTGGTTGGTAAACAACCCACTTTTCATCATGTCCAGACAAGGAGGTTTTCTTACCGTATCTTGTTATGGATATTTTTGATTTTGGCTGGTCTTTGGGTAAATAATCAAATGAATCGCGGCACGGTACAGCCTTTACTTATGCCTACCATGACTCCTACACGGAGTGCTAGCAGTTATCTTGAAGAAGCAAAGGCTCATTTTGATGCTGGGCGAATTGATGACATTGACCCCAATCAACCTGATGCGATTAAGGCGTATAAAAAAGCGATTGAATTGGATAAGACAAACGCAAAAGCATTGAGTGATTATGCTTATCTATTAACTTATGCCTCTAATCTGCTTGCTACGACCGAACAGCGCAGAGAAAGATTAAAACAGGCAATGGAAGCCATCAATCAAGCCGTTGCTTTGGCACCTGATGACAGTAACATTCATGCCGTGCGTGCTTTTGTCCTTGATTGGAACTCCGGTTTTCAGAACACACCTGAAGAGACGCAAACGATGTTAAGTGATGCTGAACAAGCCGCAGTGCGCTCTCTTCAACTTGACCCTAACAATGCCCTGGCACTGGCATATTACGCTGAAATTTTGGTTGACCAACAAAAATGGACTCAAGCAGAACAATATGCCAAACAAGCCATTGCAGCGGCTCCGAACGTTATGGACACTCACCGTGTCTATGGGTACGTACTTGAATCATTGGGATACTATAACGCTGCAATTCAGGAATATCTTAAAGCCGCAGAAAATATGCCTAACCTCACATTTCTTTATATCCGCATTGGACTTAACTACCGCACCTTACAAGTCTATAACCGCGCCCTAGAATATTTCGCCAAAGCGGCAGAAATTAACCAAGCATTAGGGGTGAAAGACCCACTGCCCTACATAGCTATTGCCAGAACATACTCACAACAAGGCGAGTTCTTTATCGCCGCGAAAAATGCCGAAAAAGCGCTGAGTTTCGATCCAACCAATCCAGATACTTACGGTCAATTGGGAACAATTTATGTCAAGTCACGAAATTATGAAGGGGCACTGCCGGTATTAAAATGCGCCGTTGAAGGTTGCAAAGCCGCTGAAAATGAAGTTGGAGAAGTAGAAATTAAAGGGATGGAATTATCTACGCAGACAGTCGCATATTACTATCTTCAATATGCCTCTGTTCTTGCCTCCCTGAATCTTTGTGACCAGGCATTACCTATTCAGGATAAAGTTTTAATCAAGTTCCCCAACGATACAGTTATGCAAGGTATCGTTCGAGAAAACAGGGCAATTTGCGGTAAATAGACTGACAGAAACCTTTTTATATCAGAGTTTCGTAAGAATTTATACAATTCCCTTGACTCATCCTTGAGAATTCGGTATTATTTGTCATGGATTTAGCACTCTAACAACTAGAGTGCTAAACTAACTTGGGAAATTTACCCAAAAATTATTAATGTAAAATTGGAGGTAACATATGAGTATTTCTTTTAATCCTTTAGGAAATCGGGTGTTGATTGAACCCATTGAAGAAGATGATAAGACAGCAGCGGGTATCTATTTACCTGAAAACGCAAAAGAAAAACCACAACGTGGTACTATTTTGGCTGTAGGTCCCGGCGAGCGAGATGAAGCTGGTAAGCGCATAGCACTGGATGTCAGTGTCGGTGATCAGATTCTGTTTGCCAAATACGCAGGCAGCGAGATCAAGATGGATGGTAAAAAGTACCTCATCATGCGTGAGAGCGATTTACTCGGCATCATCGCAAAGTAAAACGATACAGATAATAGTCAATTTCAAGATCGAAGGAGTATAAAAACTATGGCAAAGCAATTGCAATTTTCGGAAGAGGCTCGTCGCAGTCTTCAACGCGGTATGGATATTTTAGCAAACGCAGTGGTAACCACACTTGGACCTAAGGGACGTAACGTTGCCATTGATCGCAAATTTGGTTCTCCCACAATTACACATGACGGCGTAACCGTTGCGAAGGAAATTGAGTTGGAAGATCCGTTTGAAAACATGGGTGCTCAGTTGCTCAAGGAAGCTGCCACCAAGACAAATGATATCGCCGGTGACGGTACAACCACATCGACCGTTTTAGCGCATGCGATGGTTTCTGAAGGAATGAAGAATCTGGCAGCCGGTGCCAACCCCATGCTGTTGAAATTGGGCATTGAAGCTGCCACGCGTGCCGCTTCAGAGGCAATTTCCAAGCAGGCAATCAAGGTCGAAACCAAGGAGCAAATCGCCAATGTTGCTTCTATTTCTGCACAGGACCGCAAGATCGGTGAGTTGATCGCTGATGTAATGGATAAAGTTGGCAAAGATGGCGTTATCACCGTTGAAGAATCCAAGGGTCTGGAATTCGAAACCGAATACGTTGAAGGCATGCAGTTTGACCGTGGTTATATTTCGCCCTACTTCATCACAGATGCAGAATCCATGGAAGCGATCATTAACGACGCTTACCTCTTGGTCTATGAGAAGAAGATTTCCGCAGCAGCAGATATCGTCCCCGTTTTAGAAAAGCTGGTCCAGATTGGCCGCCGTGAACTGGTCATTTTGGCAGAAGATGTAGATGGCGAAGCACTTGCCACGCTTGTGTTGAACAAACTACGCGGTATGATCAATGTCCTGGCAGTCAAGGCGCCTGGATTTGGTGACCGCCGCAAATCTATGCTTCAGGACATTGCAGTTTTAACTGGTGCAAGCCTGATCTCAGAAGAAACCGGACGCAAATTGGAAAGCATTACCCTTGCTGACTTGGGTCGCGCCGAGAAGATCGTTTCGTCAAAAGACGATACAACCATCATTGGTGGTAAGGGTGATACTAAGCAGATCAAGGGTCGCATCGAGCAGATCCGTGTCGAGATCGACAAGAGCAACAGTGACTATGACCGTGAAAAACTTCAAGAACGTCTGGCGAAGTTGTCTGGTGGCGTAGCCATCATTCGTGTGGGTGCTGCAACTGAAACTGAACTGAAAGAAAAGAAGCACCGGGTTGAGGATGCACTCTCTGCCACTCGTGCAGCCGTTGAGGAAGGAATCGTTCCTGGTGGTGGTGTGACCCTGGTTCACGCTCTGGATGCTATCAAAGACCTCAAGGTCAGCGGTGAAGATGCCACAATCGGCGTAAACATCGTTCGCAAGGCATTGATCGTTCCGCTCAAGATGATTGTTGAGAACGCAGGTATGGACGGCGCAGTTGTCCTTGAGAGTGTACGTCGTATGGCAGAAGAGAAGAAGAATTTTAACATTGGCTACAATGTAATTTCTGATGCATACGAAGATATGATCAAATCCGGCGTGATTGACCCTGCGAAGGTTACACGCGGTGCCTTGGAGAATGCAGCCTCCATTGCAGCAATGATCCTGACAACCGAAGCGTTGATCACCGATCTTCCCGAGAAGAAGGGATCTCCTGCCGCTCCTCAAATGCCAGAATACTAAACCTATCCTGATATAGTCAAAAACCCCCCAACATAAGCTGGGGGTTTTTTTTAGAGATATTCTGCTATCTATGCGAGGTTGCCCCTACCAATATGGATATCTTATATATAAGTCAGCACGGTTTAGGATTTTACTCCTAAACCGTGCTGACAGTCGGGGCGGGCGGATTTGAACCGCCGGCCTCACGGTCCCGAACCGTGCGCTCTAGCCGGACTGAGCTACGCCCCGTTGAGTATGCAAGGTTCCCTTTTTTGACGAACCGTGAATATTGCAACAATATCGTCTACTAAAGAACCCTGTGTACTCCAGATTTTATCATGGTATACCTAATTAGGCAAGCAAGTCATCAGACTGGTTTTTAATTATAAATGTTTCCAGGATTTCCTCTTCCCAACCAATGGGAATGTTGATATAGACGAATTGAAATTCACTACCCCAAAATGGGTAAGATATATTTAGGCGGGCAATTTGAAGTTGATTTTCATTTATTCAATTCAAAACCATAGGAAAACGGATATTTTGTTTTCCTATGGTTTTCGTGTTATAATTAATTATCTTATCTCCTCAAAAGCGTTGAGGAGTCATATGGTTGCTAGTTTAATTTACAACACTTAATAGTTTCTATTCAGTTTACATTTGTAAGAGGAGGAGACGATGGGAGATAAAAGCCCTAAGAACAAAGAGAAGAAGAAGAAGAAGAAAGATGTTAAGGATAAAAGCATCCCTTCTGCGATACCACTCACATCAACTAATACCAAGAAATAGGAAATACAGAATCACACCCCGAAATCGAACTCCGGGGTGTGATTTTTAGATTGGACTAACATTTGCGGAAAAGGAAACACCACCGAAATTTGCCAGCGAGACAACTTTTTTACGCAAGAGCCAGAATTTAAACACATTATTATCGATTTTAGAATCATTACCAGGCAAGGGTATTTATGGTAAAATTCCGATGGTAAATATTATTCTTCAAAGGAATCATAAAAGAAATTGAAATATAAAATTATCATAAATCCAATGTCAGGTCGAGGAGCTGGAGCAGCAACAGAGCCCGAGATAGAACAATTGTTAATAAAACACAGCCTGAATTTTGACATTGTTCTGACAGAGTACCCGTGGCATGCCGTTGAGTTAACTCGACAGGCTGTAGAGGACGGTTATGACGTAATCGTAGCAGTAGGTGGTGATGGCACAGCCAATGAAGTAATCAATGGGCTGATGCTTTCGAAGAAGAATGGCGACAAAACGGCTGCAATGGGTGTTTTAAGTGTAGGGCGCGGAAACGATTTCGCATATGGCATGAACATCCCAAATGGTATTGAATCCGGTTGTCAAGTACTGGCACAGGGATATCGGCGTATGTTTGACGTAGGTATTGTTAAAGGTGGTTTATACCCGCAGGGCCGCTATTTTGGAAATGGGGTTGGGATTGGTTTTGATGCCGTTGTTGGTTTCGTGGCAGCAAAAATGACAAAGGTAAGTGGTTTTTTATCCTATATCCTGGCTGCTTTAAAGACAATCTTCCTCTATTATAAAGCCCCGTTTGTTCAAGTCGATTATGATCAGAAAACCCTGACACAACCATCTCTAATGGTTTCAATAATGAATGGACGCCGCTTAGGTGGTGGTTTCTATATGGCGCCAATGGCTGAGACCGGTGATGGACTCTTTGATATCTGCATTGCCGGAGAGATCAGCCGCCTGAAAATATTTTCTGTTATGTTTCGTTTTATGAAAGGGACCCAGGCAACCCATCCTGCTATAAAAATGGATCGTGCCCGCCATGTGACGGTTACTGCTATGCAAGGGAAACTTCCAGCACATGCGGATGGAGAAACCTTGTGCGTTGACGGAACAAGATTAGAGTTGGAGATCCTTCCTCTTCAGCTTGAAATTATTTGCCAATTACCCCAGGAATCAATTATCGGGGAAACACTTTGATGAATTTTGCTGCGCATGTAGTAAATTGGACGATTAAAAACCTGACTAGTATTTTTTGCCGTATAGATGAAGAGAAGTTTGCACAGATACCAGAACGGGGTCCGCTCATTCTGGTTGCAAATCATATCAACTTTTTAGAAGTTCCTATCATTTACCCGCGTTTGATGCCTCGTCCAGTAACGGCTTATGCGAAAGCAGAGACTTGGGATAACCCGGCATTAGGCACTCTTTTTAATCTTTGGGGAATCATACCGATCAGACGAGGTGAGCCAGATTTATCTGCGTTACGACGCGGCTTGGCTGCCTTGAAAACAGATCAGATATTGGCTGTAATTCCTGAAGGTACCCGAAGTCGGGATGGACATTTACAACGCGGCCATGCTGGAGTTGTATTTCTGGCATTACAGAGCGGTGCACCCATATTACCAATAGCCTTCCATGGGAATGAAAAATACAGAGATAATCTAAGAAATCTAAGGCGCACTGATTTCCACATGGAAGTCGGGTACCCTTTTTATCTTGATCCAGGAGATGCAAAAATGACTCAACATCTACGTCAGATCATGGTTGATGAGATCATGTATCAATTATCGGCTCTTCTTCCTGAAGAATATAGAGGGGTGTATACAAATCTGGGAGATGCTACTGAAAATTACCTGCGATTCCCAGCTTCATCGAAAAGCAATCTTCTTTTTGCATAGGAATGAAAACTCTCTGCATAGCTATTCCTCATAAGGCGATCTGGTATTTGAAGTTGAAGTCAACACCTTCTGGGATGCGGCGGTTATCGTTTGAAAAAAATGGGTGGGGCTGTCAGTTATTTTTATTTAACGCTATCATGCAGGGGAAGTGAAAACAGGCAGGGTGATAGTAACCCGGGTTCCCTTCTCCACTTGACTTTCAAGCCAGATATTTCCGCCTTGTGATTCAACCAGGCTTTTGGCAATAGATAATCCTAATCCACTACCTTGATTTTCATCTGAATGGTTTCCGGGAGCTTGATAAAAACGTTCGAAGATATGCTCTAGATGCTCTGAAGGAATACCATATCCGTTATCTTCAATGATAATTCTGATATTGCGTCCTTTGCGCTCAGCTCTTATGTCAATTTTACCATAAGACGGTGTATGTTTCAGTGCGTTATCAAGAAGGATTAACAATACCTGGCGCAGCCGAGTTTCGTCTCCCAGAATAAAAATACTTTTGGCTGTATTTGGTTCTGAACTTAAAATCAAGTGCACGTTTTTTTTCTCTGCAAGGCGTTCAACTTGGCGGTGGACATCTTTAAGAAGTATATTTATCGCTATTGGCTGGCTTTCTAGATTCAAACGTCTGGTATCTAACCGTGAAAGCAAGAGTAAATCATCCACCAAATGATTGATATGATCAACTTCATGGATGGTATCTTGCAGCAACTTTGCTTGTTTGGGTTCTGGATGACCACGGAGTGCAACTTCGATCCCAGCCCGAATCAGCGTTAATGGGGTACGCAATTCGTGGCTAGCGTTTGCGACAAACACTTGTTGCTGTTCCCATGCACGCTGAGTAGGCTTCAATGACCTTCCAGCAAGCCACCAGCTTCCAATACCCAAGACGAGAATACATATGATGCCCAGAACACTTAGACCGATCAGAAATTGCTCCAGAACTCTATCTTGATCGTTGAGGAGACGCCCGAGTTGTAAAATGGAAGGTGCATTGGGGGCAGACATTCGATAGGTGAGTAGACGCACACGAGTACCATCTTGCGTCGTTACTATTCGCCAATCATATCCTCGGTTGTTAGCGGCATCGACGGCTTCTAAATTAGGAGGAATGGGAAAAAACTTATAATTAATACTAACCTGCACTTGTCCATCTGGCTGAATCGCATAGACAAAGATGGGAGCCAAGTCGGCATCGAAGTACTCATGGGCTGCTTCTGCTTCTTCATTGTCGACATTAATGGCATCATTGTCACTTTCTTGGTTTTCTTCATCCATGTTTTTCGTGTTATTCGATTCGGGTATCCTGGATGGTTCGAGAATTGGGTTTATCTGAATTTTCCCCCAATATTGTTCTACTTTTGCCAGCTCATCGGGAAGTTGAACGCCGTAGCGTTGATATTCTCGTGCCAGACGGTGTTGCAGCACTAAGTCCGTATTACTCTGAAAATAATAGAATAAGAATGAATAAGTACCTGCACCAACCAATCCAATCAATACTATACCTACTGATAAGTAAAGGAGGGTAAGGTGAAGTCTTAGTTGCTTAAGCATCTTCTGAACTCAATCGATATCCAATTCCGCGCACTGTTTCGATCGGATTCTTCATGCCTCTCTGATCAAGCTTATTGCGCAGATAAGAGATATAGACATCAACCATTGTAGGCTTTACTTCGCTTTCATAAGACCAGACGTAGTCCATAATTGCTTCGCGAGTGAGAATCTGATCTGGATGACGAAGAAAATATTCCAATAACGTCCATTCTGTCTTAGTAAGATCAATTGTATGTTCAGCCCGCCTTACGGCGTGAGAGCGGGTATCCATGACCAATCTCCCTGCGCGCAGTTCGAATGGATCTGAAACATCAGGATTAAAACGTCTGCTCAGAGCTCGTACGCGTGCCAACAGCTCATCGAAAGCAAAAGGTTTGACTAGGTAATCATCTGCTCCACTATCAAGCCCTACAACGCGGTCCTCGATTTGAGTACGGGCGGTCAACATCAGGATTGCCAGGGGGAGACGGGCAGCTCGGATAGAACGACAGATTGCAGGCCCATCTTTTCCAGGTAACATCCAATCTACAATAGCTACATCATGAGATCCCCCCAATGCAAGTTCCAATCCCATGTCGCCATCATGGCTAACATCTACGGTACATAGTTCTTCTTCCAGGACTTGCCTGACCAAGTTAGCCAGTCGTTTATCATCTTCAATAAGCAAGATACGCATAAAAAAAATCTCTTTATCGAAAAATTATAACCGATTATCTTCTCACCCAAACATTGGAAAATGATTGG
>JBAXBF010000051.1:0-15324 GCA_037142095.1 Chloroflexota bacterium | reverse complement strand
TATGATGCTCTTGAAGGGAATTAAATATGGAAATCCAAATAGCTGATAAAACAATAGGTTTGAATCACCCAACTTACTTTATTGCCGATATTGCAGCCAACCATGATGGCGACCTGGAACGTGCCAAAATGCTTATTCATCTGGCGAAAGAGTGCGGCGCGGATGCTGCCAAATTTCAGAATTTTCGTGCATCCAAGATTGTCTCAAAATTTGGCTTTGAGAATTTGGGTGGTCAGGTTTCTCACCAATCGAAATGGAAGAAATCCGTTTTCCAGGTCTATCAAGAGGCTTCGGTTCCTTTTGACTGGACACCGTTCCTGAAGGAGGAATGTGATAAGGTAGGTATTCATTATTTCTCTTCGCCTTATGATTTTGAGGCAGTGGACATGCTTGAAGCGTATGTCCCAGCTTATAAAATTGGTTCAGGAGATATCGATTGGGTAGAAATGTTGGAATACATTGCCCGTAAGGGAAAACCGGTTATCCTGGCAAGCGGTGCATCCGATTTAGCAGATGTGCAGCGGGCTGTGCATGCTCTCTGGGCGACCAATCACCAATTGGTATTGATGCAGTGTAATACCAATTACACTGCTAGTTTAGAGAATTTCAATCATGTTCATCTAAATGTTCTTAAAACCTACGCACTCTTATACCCGCAGGTTATTTTGGGACTTTCAGATCACACCCCGGGTCATGCGGCTGTATTGGGGGCTGTTACCTTAGGGGCGCGGATGATAGAGAAACATTTCACAGATGATAATTACCGCGAGGGACCTGACCATCTCTTTGCTATGAATCCTGTAACCTGGAAAGATATGGTGAGCTGTACCCGTGAACTGGAACGAGCCCTGGGTTCGACAGAAAAGTTTGTATCCGGTAATGAGAGCGATACTTCCATCGTGCAGCGTCGTTGCCTGCGGGCTGCACGGGAGATCCGGGCTGGCGAGATCTTAACCCGTGAGATGATCGACGTGCTTCGCCCAGCAGTTCCGGGTGCTATCCTGCCGCCATATCTATCGCAGGTAATCGGTACTCGGGCGATTGAAGATATACCTGCTGGAAAGGAATTACGCTGGACGGACTTGGGGATATAAAAGAGAGAGTAAAAAAATCAAAACGCGTATACATGAACTTGTATACGCGTTTTTTGGTTTTAAAAGCGAGAATTATGGATTACCAATAATCGTCATCCAGATTTTCTCTTGTCTTGTCTCGAAGGATATCTACTGCTTCTTGAGCATGTATGAGCATCTGATGTAAAGTGATTTCTGGATCATGTTTGCTCATAAACCACTTCTGACTCTAATAGCACATGATGGAAAATTTCCGGGCTCAAAAATTTTGGTGTTTGTAAGTCAACCTTTCTTCCGGAAAGACATGAAAGCTCTTCTTCCATTGAAAAAAATTCTAGACCAGGAATATACTCCGCTTCGAATTCGATTAAAATGTCGATATCACTATCTTTGCCAAAATCATTTCTCAGGATTGATCCAAAGAATGATAATTTTTTGATGTGATGTTTTTGGCAGAATTTTACGATTTGAGAAGATGAAAGAGGAATCCTTTCTTTTAATCCCATTTTTCAATATTTTCCTAATGATAAGTTAGACACATTTCATCATATATATTAAACTTATTTCTCTTATTATATCATCCTTTAGTAGGTAAACGTAGTCTTATTCTCTTCCCCAATAAGAGATAAGCTCTGTATTTTCTGGTATGATAATTTCACTTACTCCCACATTCTTACAGACCATCTCATGGTCACCATTGCCCACACGTTCCGCATAATAACGATTGTTTTCCATCCATTCGGATGGCCAATTGGTATTTCGGAGGCGTACATGCCAACCACGAAAGGCATCATAGTGCTTTCCAACCAAATCGATTGAAACGCCGTCTAAATATTCCGCCGATTCGATGATCCCGATATGCCCTGGACGAAGTTGTGTATAATTTGTATAGGCTCTACCGGTGAAACTATAAAGATACATGAAGGCGTCCGGCAGGATAATGATTGTATCGCCAGAATGTGCGCTGTTTTGCTTATTCCAATTGCCATATTCGTTGGGGATTTGGCTAAAGTAATTGAGTTTAATCATTAAGTCAGGACTCAAACCAGCTACGCCAAGCCCCAAGACGCGTCCGATCTCACTGCGGCTCCAATAAGTTACACATTGGCATTCTTCAACCATGAGGGGTGGAATAGGCACAGGAAATTTTTCAGACCAACGGATAAACATGATGTTTGGTTTCGGTTTAGAGGTATCATCTATGATTTGGATCAGACATACATTTGCTTCCACTGACGCCCAGGGTTTCATCTGTTCGCTTTGAGATCTTGGCATATATCCCAATGCCTGAATCCTGATTTCGTGTACCTGTCCGCCAAAGCGTAGAGGATAAATTCGAGCGACTCCCTTATCATCCGTATAATTTGAAGAAGCACTACCTCCTGTCTTGGCGGCTGTTGGCACTTCCACGTAAGCTCCTTTGATCGAAGCATTGCTCATACAATCGCTTACCCGTACAATTAAATTAATATCGCTGGGACGCGCGGCTATATTCGTGGATGCCAAAATCACCAAAATTAAGGATAATCCAAGCCGTAAAGTTATTGAAGATGGTTTGAATATTTTTCTCATGAGTTTATAATTTACTGTATAATATATAATTATGTCAATAATGCTTATGTAGCATTATACTTTACATGAATTAGTACCTCAATAGGCTTTTAGGGGGAATAATCATACTATTGCCGTCTCATCAGCCAGATGAAAGCGTTTATAATTAAGAAGAATTTGAGGTAAATCCCAATGCGGATCATTTATTTTTCACGCGATTACACAACACACGATCTTCGCTTTCTTTCTGCACTGGCACAGACGCAGCACGAAGTGTTTTTCCTTCGACTGGAGAATAAGGGGCGTGTCCTGGAAAGCCAACCTTTACCTGGAAAAGTGACCCAAATTCACTGGAAGGGAGGAAGTTCCCCGGCACGTTGGCAAGATGGTTTGGGGTTGTTAATGGATCTAAAGCGTGTGATCCGTACCTATCGCCCTGATATTGTCCATGCCGGGACGATACAGACAGCCGCCTTCCTTACGGCTCTGGCAGGATTTCGACCGCTTGTAAGTATGTCTTGGGGTTATGACCTCCTCATGGATGCACATCGCAATCTCTATTGGGAATGGGCGACTCGTTATACTCTTAAACGTTCGGAGGTAATGGTGGGTGATTGTGATATCATTCGCCGTCTTGCGGTTAATTACGGGATGGCTGCCGGGCATATAATCTCATTTCCATGGGGAACGAATCTGGATCATTTTCATCCTTCGAGAGAGGACTCTGGACTGCGCCAACATTTAGGTTGGAAGGAAGAAGAGACTTTTGTGATCCTCTCAACGCGTGGTTGGTCTCCGATTTACGGCATTGAAGAACTGGCGCGTGGATTTGCGCTGGCGGCGCAACAATCTTCAAAATTGCGCCTTCTTATGCTTGGTGGTGGTTCACAGGAAGATTTTGTCAAGCATATCTTTCGTCAGGCTAATGTTCTTGATAAAGTGTATTTCGCCGGTCAGATTTCTTTTCAGGATTTGCCTGAATATTATCGCGCCGCAGACCTCTATGTGAGCGCATCCCATTCTGATGGTACGTCTATTTCCCTCCTGGAAGCGTTGGCGTGTGGTGTTCCAGTATTGGTATCAGATATCCCCGGCAACCAGGAATGGGTAACGCCAGATGTCGGTTGGCAATTCCCGCTTGGAAATTCCAACGTTTTATCCCAAAGGTTGCTTGACGTGGTTAGAAATAATGCGTGCTTGCCAGAAATGGGACGAGCCGCCCGGTTGTTGGCAGAACAACGGGGTGATTGGGATAAGAATTTCCTTTTTTTACTGGAGGCTTACCAGAGAGCCGTGGGGAATGGCAAGAACATAGTAACTTTTTGAGATGGTGAATGTTCTTAAGAAGTGAATATTTTTGTTCCGTTTCAAATCCAGCCTTATAAAGCGTGTTAATCAATAATTTATCCAGCATTCACACTGCGTTTACGGTTAAATAGAGGTAGGTATGCTAAACTCCAGATATACAGTTTAGGAGAGTCTGATGAGTTTCTGGAATCAATTTCGTATCGGAGCAGAAGGTTTGAACGTCCAGCGTTTACGGATGGATGTAATTTCAAACAACATTGCTAATGCCGAAACGACCCGCACAGCCGAAGGCGGTGCCTTCAAACGTAAGGATGTGATCTTTATTGAAGATGAACGCAATGCCTTTCTGCCAAAGTTCGCGCGTGCCTTGCGTGGTGAAAACACCAATGTCAGTGCAGATCAGCGCGGGGTACGTGTATCGGAGATAAAAACTGATGATACCGAAGGACAGAAAGTCTATGACCCCAACCACCCGGACGCTGATAGTGAAGGTTACGTTACCTATCCCAACGTCAATATGGTGGTGGAAATGACCAATATGCTCTCTGCAACCCGTTCTTATGAGGCAAATTTGGCAATCGTCAACTTTGCGAAAACAATGGCACGCAGTTCAATTGATATCGGACGATAACGGGCGTGGATAAAACCGTTCGTTCCATTTTTTGTGAAATGTGAGGAAATAACTATGGACACCCCGAAGATTACCAATCCAGTATTTGGCGTCAACCAGACGCAAGTCCCTCAAACCTCAAAATCCAGTCAGATCGATCAGGTTGGCAAGGGCTTCAAGGAGATTTTGGACTCACTCAACCAATCCCAGGGCAACAGCGATGATATGATCAAAAAATTAGCTGCCGGGGAAGACGTCGATGTTCACCAGGTGATGCTTGCTTTTGAAGAAGCAGATACGAATTTCCGTGTTTCAATGGCGATCCGCGATCGACTGGTGGATGCATACCAGCAAGTGTCTCGTATGCAGGTATAGGAGTTCAGGTACATTCCCAAATGTGCCTCGTCTCTTTTGCGGCGCAAGTGGTGTTTAGACAAGGAAAGTCTTAAAGCCTATGAATGATTTACTGAACCGGCTGCGCGAACAATTTACCATTTTCTGGAACCGGCAGGGCCGCTTCCAGAGAACGGCTTTAATCGCTTTTGTCGTTATTGCGATTATCGTCATTCCCTTGGTGATTACCTGGGCGACTGCACCGACCTATGCGGTTGCCTTTAGCAAGCTCAGTGAGGAAGATGCTGGCAAAATTGTCCAGAGCTTGAAAGATAAAGGAATTAACTACCAGTTGCGAGATAGTTCCACTATCCTCGTCCAGGCAGATAAAGTATATGATGTGCGATTAACCATGGCAAACGAAGGACTTCCGGCGGGGAGCACGATTGGTTTTGAGATCTTTGGTCAGAATACGCTGGGTATGACAGAATTTTCTCAGAAGGTTAATTATCAACGTGCCATGGAAGGTGAATTAGCGCGTACGATTCAGAGTCTCGAAGCTGTCCAAAAAGCTCAAGTGCATCTTGTTACGCCAGAACGGACCCTGCTCGAAGAAGACCAACAACCTACAACTGCATCGGTTACAATCCAGGAAAAACCAAGTCAACATTTGGATGCAGCTCAGGTGAGAGCCATCACCCATCTGGTAGCAAGCAGTGTTCAGGGTTTGAAACCCGAAAGCGTTGTTGTAGTTGATGTGAACGGCAATATGCTCTCGGCAGGTAATATAGATGGTGGAAAGTTAGACGCATCAACCGAAGTAGATAATCGGCGTGCATCTGAGTTATCCTATTCCCGCGACTTACAGAATAAGGTGCAGAAACTGCTTGATTCGGCTTTTGGACCTGGCAAAGCGGTTGTACAGGCTTACGTGACCCTGGATTGGACGGCTCGCGAAACAAAATCACAGGTCTATGATCCTACTACTCAGGTTCTACGAAGTTCACAGAAGATCGGTGAGACCTATGACGCTTATGGACAGAACCAGGGTGGTGTTGCAGGAGCTATACCCAACCTCCCCCCGGGTGTATCGGATACTCTTAAAGAAAATCAATTTGCCGGGTATAATCGTTCCGAAGATATCAATAATTACGAAGTCTCGATGGTTGAGACGAAAGAGAACCTCACGCCCGGTATTGTAAAGAATATCTCCCTCTCAGTATTAGTAGATGGGATAACTGATGAAGCCGATTTGGCGAAGATAAAATCGGTGGTCTCTGCTGCTGCTGGAATCGATTTGACTCGAGGAGATAAGATAGCCGTTGAAACTCTTGCGTTTGACCGTACATACGCTTCTCAGCAAACTCAGACAGAAACCCAACAAAACTTGTTGGATCTTTATGTGAAAATTGGTACGGCGGCTGCGGCGCTGCTGATTATTCTGGCAGTTCTATTGTTTGTCCAGCGTTTGCTGCGTAATTTGAGGGCTGCTTCAGCAGAAGCCTGGACACCCATTTTGCAACCTGTTACTGTACCGGAATTCGCGCCTGCATCTGTTGAGAAGGTTCCGCAGATGGAAGCAAAAACACCGGTCGAAGAACTACTTGGTCCGCCATCACCAGCCGAATTATTGATGGGGCTCGGAGAAACACCAAGATTTGGAAAGGAGGAAGCTATGCCTCAGATTGAATTACCTCAACCCGATGTTTGGGATGAAGGTCCCGCTGAACTTGAATTGACAGATTTGTTAGGACGCTATGCAGAAGAAGCACCTTCTGTTGAAGACCAACAAATGCAGCAAGTGATTGTACAACTCGCTGAAGAAAGCCCAGCAAGTGTTGCTGAAATTATTCAGATGTGGCTATCAGAAGATGATCGCGAGAGCGGGGTTTGAGACCCCGCATTTGCGAATAGAATAAACGTAGACGGATAGGTTAACGAGAAAAAATATGTCTGAAGGTTCCAGCCTCTTAGATTCAGGAAGACCCACGGGCTTACAAAAATCGACTGCCCTGCTGCTTACATTGGGAGTCGATTTAGCAGCTTCGGTTCTTCAATACCTCGGTGAAGCAGATCTTGAAAAAGTTATGCTGTCTCTCTCCGAGGCGAGTCGGCTGCCTGCTCACGTGCGCCGCGAAGCCTTACAAGAGGCTTATGCCTTGGCGCTGGCAGGTGGTACAGGCATGGTTACCGGTGGCGTTGAGTACACCCGCCAACTCCTGGCACGCGCGGTAGGTCCCCGGCGGGGTGCAGAGATTCTGGAACGCATTTCTGCTCATAAACAGATCTCATCATTCGAGATCATCCGAAGTGCAGACCCTGTACAGGTTGCCAAAATGTTGGAGGATGAACATCCCCAGACGATTGCTCTCGTGATTTCTTATTTGGATTCAAAACAAGCTGCGGATATTTTGACAAATATGCCACAATCATTGCAGATTGATATAACGCTCCGCCTTGCTACGATGGATCGTGTTTCTCCGCAAGTGGTGGAAGTTGTTGAACGCAGCCTCAAACACAAATTGTCCGGCGTTATCACGGAAGCGGATTTTCGTGCGACTGGTGGGGTTACCTTCTTGGTCGATATGCTCAATCAGGTTGACCGGGGTGTACAAAAGAATATTTTTGATGCACTCATGCCGACTCATCCCAAATTGGTGGAAGAAATTCGCTCGAATATGTTCACCTTTGACGATCTTGCGAAATTGGATGATCGATCCATTCAGCGTATTATGTCAGAAGTTAATAAAACTGATCTCGCACTGGCTCTCAAGGGAGCCCCGGAAGTCTTACTTAATAAGGTGTTCAACAACCTTTCAGAGCGTGCCCGCCAGAATTTAGCAGACGACATTGAAATCCTTGGTCCACAACTGGCAAAGAATGTCTATGAATCCCAACGCAAGATTGTCGAAGTAGTACGGAAACTCGAAGAAGCCGAAGAGATCGTGATCTATGGCGGTGGAGGCGACTTTGAAGTCATATACTAATCTTATCAAGCGCGACAAAATTGCAAAAACCGTTTCTTCATGGGCACCTGCAGAATTTCATGGGCAGACTCCGGAGGAAATTGATGCTCTTGAAATGTTTTCAGAAGGGGTTACGGAACGGGCAGAATGGATAGGTACAGGCTATCATATTTACCAGCCCAGCCATCAACCTTCCCCCGAGGGAGAAATGGGTCAGACGCATAATCTGGAGCAAGAACTCCAGGATGGTTCTGACCAGCTCGCTCCGGCTGATGGATTATTACAGGCTTTATTTGGAGGAGCTCCTACCGCAGCGAAGAAAAATTTCTTCAAAAAAAACCAAATAGCCGTTTCTGCTGTTCCCTGGGCTACGCTTGAAGAACTCGTGCCACCAAAAGTCATAGAATCACAAGTCATTGTGGTGGAAAAAGAGACAGAAACTGATGTCGAGGCGGAACTTGACATGCCAGACATGGAGGAAATCCAACAGCAAATCGAACAAATGCTTCAAGCAGCCCATGATGAGGCACAGCAACATGCAGCTCAATTAATTCAAGAAGCTCGTGATCAAGCAGAGATGGAAGCTGAAAATATCCACCAACAAGCACACAGCAAAGCTTCAGAAATCCTGCTTAAAGCCAGCCAGGAAGAATCCGAAATCACCCATCAAGCTTATCGACGTGGGATGGAAGTTGCCAAGGAAGAAGCATTGTCCGTCCTCAGTATTGCTCAGGCAATTGTGAACGGAATGCAAGAATGGCATAAATCTATGTTAGCACAAGCTGAACCCGAGGTTGTCGCTGTACTTAATGAGGCGGCAAAGAATATGTTTGGACAAGGGATGGTTCTACCGGAAGAGATGCTCAAAGAAGCTTTTAGTCGGGCAGTCGCCGATGCCAAATCGCTGGGCGATTTACGTATCCATGCAAATTCAGAAGATGTAGCCGCTCTTGGAGACCTTTGGGCGCAGAAGCAAGCCGCCTTGATGGGCATGAAAATCGAATTAGTGTCCCAAGATAACATCCAGCGCGGCGGCTGCTTGATTGAAGGTGACTTCGGCAGCCTCGATGCCCGAGTCGATTTGAAACTTAGCCGTATCTTGGAGAAAATTACGGAAATCGAGCAGATGCCTTTTGAAACAGAAGAAAATCCAGACCTTTCTGGCGCGGGTGATATCGAATGGAATTCCCATTTGGTTGAAAGCCTCGAAGATGTGGAGAGTGCGAGCGGTGGTACGCTTAATTCCACTTCTGAAGAGAGCGTTGTCCTGGATATGGATTATTCTTTTGGTGAAGGTTCTTCTAGTGAAGACGATGGAAATCTTTTTGATCCTGGACAATTCAGCCTTGGAAGCGGAGATGAGGAACTGTAATGAAAATTACACCTGTCATTCCTGATCTAGACCGCTATCGAAAAGCAATCACTCGGCTGCAAACCACCCGTTTACATGGTAAGGTTGTGCAGGTCGTTGGTTTGACCATCGAGGTCGTTGGCGTCGATTCCCAAATCGGCGAAGTATGCGAAATCCAGACCAAAGGTGGAGATACTTTACTTTCTGAAGTTGTTGGTTTTCGCAATGAACGCACGCTCTTGATGCCTCTGGGAGATATGCAGGGGATTCAACCGGGTAGCCCGGTATATCCGACACGCGATGTATTCCGTACTCCAGTGGGTAAGTCTCTCCTCGGTCGGGTATTGGATGGGCTTGGCAGACCTCTGGATACAAAGGGTCCCCTTGGATTATTGGAAACCAGACAGATCTATGCCCATGCACCGCATCCTCTAACCCGCAAAGCCATCGATGAACCTCTGGTTACACGAACACGTGCCATTGATGGTTTACTTACCATCGGTAAAGGACAGCGCATTGGAATTTTTGCAGGGAGCGGTGTTGGAAAAAGCACTCTGCTTGGCAGTTTGGCACGTAATGCACGGGCGGATGTCAATGTGATTGGTCTGGTGGGTGAGCGTGGACGTGAAGTGGCGGAGTTTATCGATCGAGATTTGGGTCCTGAAGGGTTGGAGCGTTCGGTGGTTGTCGTGGCAACCTCAGATCAGCCAGCACTGGTGCGTCTAAAAGCTGCCTGGGTTTCCACCACTATTGCTGAATATTTCCGTGATCTGAGTTATGATGTGATCTTAATGATGGATTCGGTGACCCGATTTGCGATGGCACAGCGTGAAGTGGGTTTGGCTGTCGGTGAGCCACCTGCCAGCAAGGGATACACCCCTTCTGTGTTTGCTTTACTTCCGCAATTGCTGGAGCGTGCTGGAACGGGTGATAAAGGTTCTTCGATCACGGGGCTTTACACAGTTTTAGTAGAAGGCGACGATTTCAATGAGCCGATCAGCGACTCGGTGCGGAGCATCTTGGATGGACATATCGCTCTGAGCCGTGAAATTGCAGCTCGCAATCATTATCCTGCGATCGATGTATTGCACAGCCTCAGTCGTGTTATGCCGGCAGTGACAAAACAAGACCACCGTAAATGGGCTGGACAGATGCGCAAATTAATGGCAACTTATGAAAAGGCACGTGATCTGGTCAATATTGGGGCATATGTCAGCGGGTCTGACCAGGATATTGACGCTTCGTTAGAATCTCTACCAAGAATCAATGCATTCTTACAGCAGACACCTACCGAAGCAACGGCTTACGAAGACACCCTGACTATGTTAGCGGAAATCGGTGGGAAAGGATCGTAAACGATGTACCCAACCTTTTCTTTGCAAGTCGTGTTGGATTATCGCAGCAGCCTCGTTGAGGCGCTGGAGATTGAGTTGGCTCAATTGATGGCGTCTTTAGCTAAGGCACAGGAGGTATTAGAAAATCTCAAGGAAAACCGCCGCCAATTAGAATCGGCACTCCGCGAGTCGCAATTGGGAGAGTTGGACCTGGTACATATCTCTCACATCCGTTTGAATATCGATTTGGTGGATACCTATATCGAACACCAGGAACAAGAAATAATTAAGCTTAACCAGCAGGTCGAGGAAAAACGACAGGAACTGGTTAAAGCTCGCCAAGACGAAGAAGCCTTGGAGATTCTTAAGGAAAAGATGATCGAACAATTTCAGGAGGAAATGAAAGTCAAGGAGTCCCGCGCGCAGGATGATATCTATATCGCCGGGTACTACCAGAAAATGCTTAAGCGAGCGCAGTAATATGTTTAATGACAACCTGGGCATGACAGGTCTTCAGTCGTTATATTACCAGCTTTTGGTCAAGCTGCTGGAAAAGTATAACGCGAACCTCAATAAAAAATCTTCACAACCTATCGAAAATACCCTCGGCGGTAGCTTTGCCGAAATTATCAGCGAAGTATCCAAACGATATAACGTAGACCCGCATTTGGTGCAGGCAGTTGTAAAAGCGGAATCAAACTTTGATCCCAAGGCACAGTCTTCGGCTGGAGCGACGGGTTTGATGCAGTTAATGCCCGGGACCGCAGCCGACCTTGGGGTTTCCAACGCATATGATCCAAAACAAAATATTGAGGGTGGTGTCCGATATTTACGGATGTTGTTAGACCGGTATCAGGGCGATATTTCCAAAGCGCTGGCAGGATATAATGCAGGCCCTGGAGCAGTGGATCAATACAACGGCGTTCCTCCTTATGCAGAAACACAGACCTACGTAAACCGGGTCCTAAATTATTATGATAATTACTCAGACGACGGAACGTCTGAGCATACCTGGAGGGCTTAACCATGGGAATGTTTGATGTAGTTCGCTCTGATTCGGCTCTTCAGATTTCCAGACTTGCTCTGGATGGAATGGCGTTACGTCAGGATTTGACTAGCACCAATGTCGCCAATGTGGATACGCCCACCTATAAGGCAAAGGAGGTGAATTTTGAGACAACTTTAAAGCAAGTTATGAGTGGCAAACCATCGCCAAATCTGCAACTGTTACTCACAAATG
Organism: Chloroflexota bacterium; assembly: GCA_037142095.1. GTDB lineage: Bacteria > Chloroflexota > Anaerolineae > Anaerolineales > DRKV01 > JBAXBF01. The sequence goes on along the minus strand of JBAXBF010000051.1, from coordinate 3,558 downwards.
AGAGGCATATGGATGTCCCCGGTTCCAACATTCTTTTCAAAACCAGCGAAGACCGTCTAAGCACGCCCCGTGCAGATGGAAACAACGTGGATATCGATAAAGAAATGCTTCAAATGAATGAAACCGGTGTCCGGCAGTCGGCAGTTACGCAGTTGGTTGCCCGAAAATTGAGATTACTAAAAGATATTAGTAGAGTGAGGTAGGTAAAAAGTGGCTACAATTCCAATGGCAGGGTTCACTGTTCCTGCGGTATACAATGCAAGTGTATCCAGACAGAAAACCCAAAGCAACGTGAATGATAGCCCGCCTTTTGCCCAGTTCGCTGCCAAAGAGACCAATCAAGGCCGACCGGCGACTGGGAGAGAGAAGGAACGACTCTTCCGCGCTATTATAAAGAACGACAGCCAATCCGCCGCACAGGATGCAAAAGGAAAGACTGCCGTACAGCTACCTCAGAAGCAAGAACAACGGGCGAATGTTGTTCATCCGGTTGAAAAGGATAATCAAACATCCACAACTCAATCGCAGGTGAATAGCGGGCGCACAATCCAGGATGACATTCAATCTGCAATCACGCGGGGTGTGATGGCGGCGTTGGTTGTTATCAAAAATACAAATACAGAGACTGCAACAAGTGGTGGACAAGCAGCAGGGTCGCAAACCGGTATGGAAGGGACGCAAACAACCCCCAACCTGACCGTTGGCATGCCATCTGTTGTTTCCGCAGTATTTTCAATGGGTGGACAGGCACCTCCCCAAAACCTGGCAAATACCCAACCGCTCATCACGGATGAAGAGCAGGCCCGCTTGGCGGAAGCTCAAACCCGAACTCAAGGAACGATCGATGCCTTATTGGCAAGCCTTGAGAAAATAGACGGCAATGAATTGGATGCCTCGCTCGTCAAAACAGCCATGGAGGCGCTTAAGTCTCTTCAGAATGCTGGAGCTACCTCCAACGCGGCTGTCAATCAACTTAAGCAAGTCCTTACGGATATCATGCAGAAGGCAGCCGGAAGCGGCTCTCAAAACCTTGTTCAGTCTTCAGGGCAAGAAAATTCAAACCCTGGTGATGCGTCGAAAATTAAGAGCGCAGATGGCAGCCTGTCTTCTATTAATCCTTCCTTGACACGAGAGATTAAGTCTATCTCGGTGAATGGCTCGTCCAATTCGACGGGACAACAGGCAACGCAGCAAAATCAAACTGATTCGTCCAATGCACAATCCATGAATAGTCAGTCGTCTGGTACGCAGAGCTCAGTTACTGAAGGTGAGAATGTTTCGCAAACCTCATCATCTTCATCCGCTCGGCTCTTGTTTGCCAAAACACTGCGTGAAGCTGGAGCCCATGTGGAGGAGACCGCATCAACCCAATCATCCCAGAATATGGCTAAAGGTGTGCAAAGTGGTAATAAGCCAGTGCTTGATCCCGTAGAGACCTTCAACAGCCTCAAGGCTGCATCATCACAGATGAAAGCGAAAGAAGGCGATGTGGTCGAAATGAAGGCGAGTGTACAAAGCCAGGATAGTCAGGCTATTGGCATTTCAATGCCGGCTATTCAGCGTGCTGATGCTGCTACCAAAACCGCAGAACTTAGCAGTACCCAAAACATATTAAGCCAAACCCTCCGCAATGTTGATGAAATGGTTCAAAACGGACAGAAATCCTTGCGAGTGCAGTTGAATCCAGAGAATCTCGGTGGTTTAGAATTGCGTCTGACTTCTCAGAATGGATCCCTCCAGGTTGTCATTTTAGCAGATTCATCTATGACCCAGCAGGTACTGGAACGGCATGCTCGTGATCTGCAACAACTGCTGGTTCAATCGGGTGTCAATCTGGCTGGTCTGACAGTTGGGCAACGGGGTGCCAATGAATCCAATGCTGGAAGCAATTCTCGCTCATCTAAGCAGAGTCATTTCACAGGTGGACAGACGCTCGCCGAGGACGCACTGGAAGGTATAGATAGCCACCTAAGGCAGTCAGAACAAAATGTGTATTACCAATATTCAAATACTGCGGACTATACCAGTCCGTATGTGGATTATCGTGTATAGGAGGTGATCCCTATGGTAGAAAGTAATAATGTTACAGGCGTTAGTTCGAGTCAAACTTCGAAAACGACAACCAAGAGTACTTCTGGTCAAGATATAACGAATGAAGATTTTCTGGTGTTGCTCCTAACCCAAATGCGGAACCAGGATCCGCTCGAACCGATGAAGAATCAGGAGTTTATGTCGCAGCTTACTCAGATGAATTCGCTCAGTGCTTTGAAGAGCATGGATTCAAATTTGAAAAAGATGACGACTCAATCGGAAATTACTGAGGCTACTGCCTTAATTGGTAAAAAGGTGGAAGTCAGTGCGAAATCAATCAGCGGTGTTGTATCCAGTGTATCATTTGAAGATGGAAGCGTAATGGTGCAAATTGGCAGCCAGAAGGTAGCGCTAAGCGAAATAACCAGCGTAACCTCGGCTTAATAGTGTCGCAAGGAGGCATATAATGATTTCAAAATCCATTCAAATTAACCCCACGCAAGCGGTCAATATCCCGAAAACGGTCGATTCGCTTTCGCAAAGTAAAATGGCTCAGGGGCAGCCTGCTTTTTCTGAGGTTTTGCAAAATACCCATTTGACTTTCTCCAAACATGCTCAAAATCGTTTGGAAAGCAGGCAGATTGCCTTGAATGATAATGGGTTGGCTCGTTTAGAGGCAGCCGTGCAAAAAGCGGAAAAGCGCGGCGGGCAAGATTCACTGATTTTAATGGATGATATGGCTTTCATTGTCAATGTCAAGAATCGCATGGTTGTTACGGCAATGGATGCCAGCAAGCGTGGTGAGGGTGTCTTTACCAAAATTGATAGTGTGGTGCTTGCCGACTCGCCAGACAATGGCAAGCTTTCAAACGGTTAGTATTTATTTATGTTGCAGGCTGGCCCTCTTGGAGGAAGCCTGTAATGATAACTTCAGGAGGTAAAAATGTTACGCTCAATGCAGACAGCAATTGGAGCACTCGGATTAGAGCAAACAGCGATGGATAATATATCCAATAATATCGCAAATGTAAACACGCAAGGTTATAAATCAAGCCGTGCAAATTTTCAGGATTTGCTTTCTCAAACCCTTTCCTATGGTGCCCAGCCGACAGCTACGCGTGGCGGTCTTGATCCTACCCAGATTGGTTTAGGCGTACGGCTCGGTGGGATTTCACGTTCGTTTTCCCAGGGATCGTTATTGGCAACTGGTCGCAATCTTGACCTGGCTATTCAGGGAGACGGCTTTTTTGTATATCAAGATCCAAATACGACAGCCAATCGTTTTTATTCGCGAGATGGACAGTTAGAGATGGACTCGCAGGGTTACCTGGTTAACATCGCAACGGGTTATAGAGTTTTGGGATGGACGGCAGATACCTTGGGGAATGTTGATACTGGACAAGCGATCAATGGCTTGAAACTACCGCTGAATCAAACTAAAGCACGGGCTACTTCTCAGGCAACCCTTTCCGGCAACCTGGATACCAATTTACCGGTTTATGCCGCCCCCCCCAGCACCACTCCACC